>PKTE01000107.1 GCA_002869335.1 Salinivirgaceae bacterium
AAGAAGGTGAAGACCATGCTCCATTATCACCCCAAACGATTTCTACAAGTAAGTTGCTACTTGCGTTAAATACATAGTCTGTGATGTCAAATGTGTGCCATCCGGTTTCAGTAGGCATAGTATAAGTAGCTGAACTAAATACTTCTGTTGCATTTGTCATATCTTCGTAAGCAGTTCCAAGTTCAGTGGCAGTAGTTTCGATAAACTTAATTGATAAGTTTTGCACTGCGGCTTCGTCTCCTAAGCTTGTGAAATTCAATGCAATTTCCTGAATGTTTACATCTCCGGCACCTATTTCAGAACCTAAATATAACATCTGTGTAAGGTTATTCTCATAATAAGTATAGAATGGGTAATTTCCAGAGTCTTCAGTACCATCACCAATTCCAATTTCTGGTGGTTGACCAATTACGATAGCTTCAGTGGTTACATCAGTATAGTTACGCAATGCAACATCAAAGTCTAAGTTCACTGGTGATCCCTGTGGTGCGCCTGAGCTTGCATCCACGTTAAATGTATATGTGGCTGTGCCTTCAGCTGCAATGTCTTCACTTACTGTAAGGTTCATAATTGTAAAGTAAGGTGAGTCACCGCTTAAAGAACCAACTACGTCGGCTGCATCTGCATGTCCCACATTATTTACAGTAAAGCTAATTTCTGCAGTTTCTCCTGGATCTAAACGTCCGTTTGCGTCATCATCATTGGTCAATGTCATTTCGCCAATTTCGAATGCAGGAGCATTGATTACAACGCTTGTAGTCGCATCCCATGTGTATTTAGCATCAACTCCTGTGATAGTAATATCAAATGCAGCTGCATGTTGATCCGGAGCGTTTTCATCTATAGTAAATGTAAATGCAGCATTAACAGTAGTTGAATCACCAGCGTTAATTGCTCCAAATGTAGCAGTGTTGCTTGTAATTGTAATATATTCATCAGAAGTTGAAATTACAGCTTCAATATCTGTTGCATCATATCCGCTTCCACTAGCTGCAACGTTTTTAAGGTTTACGTTAAGGCTAATAGTTTCACCATAATCTGCCATTCCGTTACCGTTTCCGGCAGCATCGTCAATAACGCTTTCGTTTAATACTACAAATGGCTCATCCCCAGGTACAACACCTAGTGTACCAATAAATGGTTGGTGCCATTGTGCAGTAATCACAAGATCAGCAGTTGTTGGAGTTGAGAATGGCGTAAATTCTAATGAAACATTTCCACTTGCATCAGCTACAGCTGTAGCTACGATTGTTCCGTTATCACTTAATGCAACTCTTGCATATTCAGGCACGCCACTTATAGCAAGGGAGCCTAAACCAACAGGAATTGATGAAAGATAACTTGGAGATATAGCTTCAGGAACTCCTACCCAAGGCATTAATGAAGGATCACCCATTAGGTGATAGATCTCCCAATAATATGTCTTACGTGATGAGCTACTTTCTTCAACTGCTAACTGACCAGCAAGGTTGATTTGCGATTGTGTTGGTGCCCAAATTTCGTAAGGTTGATCAGTGATGTTTTCATGGTACATTAAATCATAAGCACCATTTCCAAAGTCATCATAGCTAGGATACTGAACACAATCTCCAAAACCGGTTGCCCACCAGTAATCTTCATCCCAATATGTACTGTTTGAGCCTCCTATATAACCAATGGCTCCTTTATCAGCTGTACGAAGTAATGCTTCACCAAAACACTCATTGTCATCAAATTTGTTTGATAGACAGCAGTTTCCGATTAAAACTCCATATTTTTCTGAGTTTTGAAGTCCCGGTATATCACTGGTTGTAAATGAAGGATCTGCCCAACCTGCTGAACTACAGTGTGCA
This sequence comes from Salinivirgaceae bacterium, assembly GCA_002869335.1. Lineage (GTDB taxonomy): Bacteria > Bacteroidota > Bacteroidia > Bacteroidales > Salinivirgaceae > Salinivirga. The sequence continues at coordinate 1,833 of PKTE01000107.1, forward strand.
GTATAGTTACCCCAGCTTACACCATCACTTACATTTTGAATAATAGCTGCAGATGAACTTGCTGATGCTGGATAGAGATAAACATTTGCATTTATTCCATGAGCTTCATTTTGGTAGAGGTCATGGATGTAGTTGATAGCTCCATTTCCATAAACGGTTGCATAACTTGCATCAGCTCCGGCAACTAGAACAGTATTGTCTAAGTAAGAAGGATCAGTCATTTCATACTTTTCGTACAATAAAGTTTTCTCAATAATGATGTCTAATTGAGCAACAGTTTGTGCTGAGAAACGGCCGTAGTTTACATCAGGTACTAAATCACTAGCTCCATCATATGTGAAGTAGTATAAATCTGAAACGTGGCTTCCACTTGTACCACTAAATGCTGGAATCTGAGCAATGTCACCTACTAATAATACAAATGTTGGCGCAGGGTCTTCTGCTGTAGCTGCATCATATACACCTTGTAAGAAAGCTTTGATAGATGTAGTTGTGCTACCTACTTCACCTTCGTCAGTGTAACGTACAGTTGTGGCAATGCCTGTCATGTTTTTCCAATCTACAAAGTCTGCAAGAGAACCTTCAAACATGCGGTCAGCAATGATAAGCATTTTCACAGGTTCGTTTTGATTCAATGGCTTGGCATCGTTGGTGTAGTTCATTGTTTTGGTTAACATGCTATTGAAGAAACTGTTACCATAGATGTTTTTCATGTGCTCTGTTTTGCCCATGTCTGCACCATCGAAAGTAACTTCAACAGTTAACTCAGTATAAACTTTTAGCTGATTTTTCACTGGATTGTATTGGAATGGGTTCATTTCGATGCGGCCCAAACGGGTTCCGCGCATAATGCCCGATTCCTCAAAACTTACCAACTCGTTGGCATAAAATGCATCTGTTTGATACACTTTCTCGTTAAATTCGAAAGGTAACTCTTCACCTTCGTCACATTTAGCAACAGATGGCTGACATGGTAAGACTTTACCTGTAAAGCCTTTTGCACCTAAGTCAATAATCTCGAATTTTTCCGATACCACTTTTACTTTCACATCTGCACCAAAAGGAATTTGAATTAATTTACTTTTGGTCGGTAGGTTAGGGTTCCCAATGTGAAAGGATTTGGTAAATCCTTTAGTTTGCAGAATAAAATAATCACCCTCATTACTTTTAGCATCATTTAAATATGCTTCTCCAATTTTTAAATTAAAATTAAAACCGGTAGTAGTGATATTTTCTACAGTTAATTGATTTTGGCCTTTTTCAAAGGTTAGCCGATCCTTGTTAGTCGCCCACGCTGTCCCCATAACAGCAATAGCAACGAAAGTCAATAGTAACTTTCTCATAGCGAATAGTTTTAGGTTAAAAAATCCATCTAAGATGTGAAAAATATGCGAATTCAGCAAGCTATATGAAATTGTTAACATTTGATTTTATTCTATATTGATGTTAAGTTTCATTTAAAGCTATTGCTAATCATAAGTAACATTGCACAAGAGGTGAAATGATATTTTTTAGCAGGATATTATACTATTTAAGAAAATAGAAATCATATTATCAAAAGTGTATCACTAGTGAACATATTTCAATCACAGTTAATATTTTATTGTATGCTGGTCTGATTTATAGTAAATTTAGGCTTCTTTAAAAATAAACGTTTATACACAAATAAAATAATAAGTATGAAAAGTATGAAGCCTTTAATCCTGGTTGTAATTGCTGCCCTATTTATGTTTGCCTGCGGCGGAGAAAAGAAGCAAAAAATGAAACTGAACTACCCTGTAACTAAAAAAGGAGATGTAGTTGATGATTATTTCGGTACAAAAGTAGCCGATCCTTATCGTTGGCTTGAAAATGATACATCAGCAGAAACTGCTGCATGGGTAAAAGCTCAAAACGAACTTACCTTTGGTTATTTGGATAAAATTCCATTTCGTGATGCCATTAAAGAACGTTTAACTGAAATATGGGATTACCCACGTATTTCTGCTCCTTTCAAAAAAGGACCTTTCTATTTCGTATTTAAAAACGATGGACTGCAAAATCAATCTGTAGCCTACATTAAAACAAGTCTTGAGGATGAAGGTAAAGTGATTTTAGATCCAAATAAATTGTCGGAAGATGGAACAGTTGCTTTGGCAGCATTTTCTCCATCAGAAAACGGAAAATATTTAGCCTATGCTATTTCCAGAGGTGGTTCTGATTGGCGTGAGATTTATGTGAAGAATATGGAAACCGGTGAAATGATGAAAGATCATATCATGTGGGCAAAGTTTTCAGGCATTACATGGTATAAAGATGGTTTCTTTTACACTCGCTATCCGCAACCTGAAGAAGGAACTGCTTTGAGTGGTGTGAATGAAAATAATAAAGTATACTATCATAAAATTGGTACTACTCAGGATAAAGACGAATTATTTTACGAAGATCCTGCGCATCCACAGTGGGGATTTGGAGTTGACATTACAGAAGATGAGAAATATTTGATTCTTTATGTAACAGAATCTACAAGCGGAAATGCTTTGTATTTTAAAGATATGACTAAACCTAATTCTGAAATGAAGGTTTTGGTTGATGGTTTTGATAAAGATTACAGTGTATTGGATCACATCAATGGTAAATTATTGATTCAAACAAATGATGGTGCTTCACGCTACCGCATTATGGCTGCTGATCCTGCTAAATATCAAAAAGAGAACTGGACAGAATTTATTCCTGAAGAGGAAGGTGTTCTAAGAGGAATTAGTTTGGTCGGCGGTAAAATGATTGCCAACTATATGAAAGATGCTCATTCGCAAATTAAAATTTTTGATTTAGATGGTAAGTTTCTTTATATGCTTGATAACGAAATGGTAGGTTCAATTGGTGGTTTTGGTGGTAAATTAAAAGATAATGAAACGTTCTATACATTCACCTCTTTTACTACACCATCTACCATTTATAAATACAATGTAGCCGATAATAAATCAGAAATTTACCAAACATCTGATATTGATTTTGATGCTTCAGGATATGAGACTAAACAAGTATTTTACGAAAGTAAAGATGGTACAAAAGTACCGATGTTTATTACACATAAAAAAGGTCTGAAATTAGACGGAACAGCACCTACCTTACTATATGGTTACGGAGGTTTCAATATCAGTTTAACACCTTCGTTCAGCATTACTCGTTTGATTTGGATGGAAAATGGTGGTGTATTTGCAATGGCTAACCTTCGTGGTGGTGGTGAGTATGGTGAAGACTGGCACAAAGCCGGAACCATTATGCAGAAGCAAAATGTATTTGACGATTTTATCTCAGCAGCTGAGTATTTAATCGATAATAAATATACTTCATCTAAGAAATTAACTATTCAGGGAGGCTCAAATGGCGGATTACTGGTAGGAGCTGTAACAAATCAACGTCCTGACCTATTTGCAGTTGCATTGCCTGCTGTAGGTGTAATGGATATGTTACGTTACCACAAGTTTACTATTGGACGCTATTGGGCTACTGATTATGGAACTTCGGAAGATAGTGAAGAGATGTTTAAATATTTGATGAGCTATTCTCCAGTACATACTGTAAAAGAAGGTGTTGAATATCCTGCAGTTATGGTAACTACCGCCGACCACGATGACCGTGTAGTACCAGCGCACTCATTCAAATATATTGCAACATTGCAAGATAAGTACAAAGGAGACAATCATGTGCTAATTCGCA
>PKTE01000002.1 GCA_002869335.1 Salinivirgaceae bacterium
GAAGAAATTTTCAAGGATAGAAAAATCTTAAAACGGGAATCATTCCTCAACTTAAGTCGCTCCAGCTATCTGACTTCCAAAATATTAATACTATTCTTCATCTCAGCAGTTCAATCTATTTTATTTGTAGTTGTAGCTAATTTGGTATTAGATATTCGAGGAATGTATTTTGAATATTGGTTAGCACTATTTACCATTGCTGCATTTGCCAATATGTTGGGATTAAATATTTCGTCTGCCTTTAACTCTGCAGTTACAATATACATTATGATTCCATTGCTAATGATTCCACAAATGGCATTAGGTGGAGCAATGTTTAGTTTCGATAAATTGAATAAAGATATCAGCAGTGTAGATAAAGTACCCATTATTGCAGAATTTATTGCTGCCCGCTGGTGCTATGAAGCACTGATGGTGAAACAATTTAGGGACAATGAATTCGAAAAACACTTTTACGATATCGATCGGGCAGTAAGTATTGGTAGTTACAGAGGAACAAAATGGACAGAAGAGGTCAAAAAACGCATTGACGTTGCTTTACAAAGTGTTCAATCTAATAACGATAGCATAATTGAAGCTTCAGAAGATGTATTCGAATTTTTGCGTAATGAAATCAACAGAGAAAATGCGCGAAATGCAAATAATATACTATTCCCAACACCAGATAGAATTACAACTGATAAATTCAACCCAATGTTGGCAGATAGTCTATTAACTTATTTAGATGATATCAAGGAATTCTATGAAATGCTTACGACAAAAGCCCGTAAGAAAAAAGACGCCATGATATTAAAACTTGATGCAGCCGACCCAAGACTATACATTGAGCAACAAAACAAATATCATAACGAAGCCGTTTCAGACATTGTAAAAAACATTTACATGAAACAGGTAGTTGAATACGACAACAAACTTGTACGGCAACGCGATCCTATTTTCAGGTTTCCTGAAGTACAACACTTCTTTGATTTCAGAAGTCACTTCTTTGCCCCTCAAAAACATTTATTTGGAACCTATACAGACACATTTTATTTTAACATGATGGTAGTTTGGTTTATGACACTTGTGTTATACATAACTCTATATTACGATGCGCTGAAAAAGCTACTCGACATGTTCTCAAAATAATTGATTTTTAACTATTGAAATATTTTGTATATTTACTCATAGAAAAAATTACCTTGCAATATGAAGAAACTATTCATTATTTTAACTGCCTTCACAATCATGCTTTATGGATGTGGTGGAGACAAAAAACCACAGCAAGACTTTGGTAACATCTTAGGGGATGATCAAACCCAAACAGATGAAGTAAAACCAACGGAAGAGTTGCCTACAGAAGCACAACAAGTATTGCAAAACATTTCATCATCGCCGGTTGAAATGGCTGCTTTATTGCAAAGCTCAGGTGTTGAATTTTCGGAAAAATATATAACCGAAATACAAGATGTGGACAGATACAATACCGACTTCAAACGTGCATTAAATTTAGGAATACTTGGTGCAGACCTTGGATACCTGAATATGTATAAAAAAACAGGGCCGGTAATGAACAATATGCAGGCTATTCGTAAACTATCAGAAGAGCTAAGAGTACAGCAGTTCTTTGATTTCCAAACCATTAAAAGACTTGCAACAAATAACGAAAACATTGACTCTTTGATGTACATTACACTTCAAAGTTTCAATAATATGGATACATACCTTCAGCAAAACGGAAGAAGTGAAGTTAGTGCATTAATCTTATGTGGAACATGGGTAGAAGGAATGTACATAGCTACTCAGGTGCTTAAAGACTCAGATGTGCCTGATCCAGACATTGTAGAGCGTATTGGAGACCAGCGTGAAGTAGTTGAGAACTTGACAACAATGTTGGGTTACTATAAAAACTCACCACAGTTTCAAAACCTACATAAAGAATTTAAAACCATTTTGGATTCTTATGAAGGCGTAACCACTACTATTGAAGAAGGCGAACCACAAACAACTGAGATTGACGGTATTATGGTTGTTATCCCTAATGAAATCAGCCACACAACTGTACCTGAAGAAACGTTAACGAGCATCATAAATGGTGTTGAAAAAGTAAGAAATAACTTAATAAGTTTATAATATGAGGAAAGCAATAGCATTACTCGTAGTTGCATTGTCATTTATGTCCATTAGTGCATTTGGACAAAGTGATGAGTTGGTAAATACCTGTGCCCTCAACATTGGCAATGCTACCTATATGAAAGATTTTAAAGTAAAACTGCAGCAAAGTAGTGTAAAGCCACCTCCATCATCAAAATTCTCTATTTTGATGAATAAAGGAACTATATACAAGCTCAACACTTGTAATGCTGATGGTTATCCAGGAAAAGCAGTTGTTGAACTTTACGATGGAACTAAAAAAATTACTGCTAACTTACAGCCTGATGGGACAATTAAAGACGCGGTTGGTTTCTTCTGTCAAAAATCAGGGGTTTATAAAATCCAGGTCTATTTCAAAGATGGACAAGAAGGGGCTGCAGTAGTTATACTCAGCTTTATGCAAAAGAAATAAGTTCAAATTATATAAAATCAAAGCCGTCTCAATGACGGCTTTTTTTATGTAACGTTTTAAAAGTATTTTAATGGGTTTTCTTAAGCGGCCAGCGCTCCATACCATAATTACAACCCAAGTAGAGTAAATAGCCTAAAAACAGCCCTAGAACACCTCCAAAAGTTATATCTCCGGGGTAATGAACCCCCAAATAAACACGACTGTAAGAAACTACGGCTGCCCAAATTAATATGGCTATAGTATACCATCTTTTGCGAATAAACAGCAAGGAGAAAATGGCAAATCCAAATGTATTAGCAGCATGACTGGAAACAAATCCAAAAGAACCGCCTTTATAATTATTTACATGATGAATCAACCCGGCAAATTCGGGATTATGGGAAGGACGTGGCCTCTCTATTGCAAACTTTATGGCCACGGAGATCTGATCATTTGCCAATACAACCAAAGCTGCAAAAACAATTAACCAAATCACATTTAATTTATATTTCTTTATCCAATAAGCTAAAACAGCCAAATACAATGGAATCCAAAACCATTTGGCACTGAACCACCACATTATCTGATCAAAAAAGCTGTTATGCAATCCATTAAAAAATAGAAAAAGATCTTTGTCAAACTGTACTAATGTATCAAACATCTTCTTGCGGATTTAAAGTATTCCAAATTAAGTCTTTCAATTTCTGAATATTAAGTTGCGCTACCGATGATATAAATAAATGGGGAATATCAGGCAAATCTGTTTCAATTTCCTCCATTAGCTCCTCATCAAGCATATCACTTTTGGTAATAGCCAATAATCTTGATTTGTCAAGTAACTGCGGATTATGTTGCTCCAGTTCATTGAGTAAAATATCATATTCTTTGTGAATATCATCACTATCAGCAGGCACCATGAAAAGCAATGCTGAATTACGTTCAATATGACGTAAAAACCTCAAGCCTAAACCTTTCCCTTCAGAAGCACCTTCAATAATACCAGGTATATCAGCCATTACAAATGATCGTTCATCACGGTAAGGTACAATTCCAAGATTAGGTGTAAGTGTGGTAAAAGCGTAGTTGGCAATTTTAGGTTTTGCAGCTGAAACAACCGAAAGTAAGGTAGATTTTCCTGCATTTGGAAATCCAACTAAGCCAATATCTGCTAATACCTTAAGTTCAAAAATAAAATACCCCTCTTTTCCGGGTTTTCCGGGTTGTGCATATCGAGGAGCTTGATTTGTAGATGTTTTAAAATGAGTATTTCCCAAGCCGCCTTGTCCACACTCCAACAAAACAACGGTTTCGTCGTGTTCAGTTACTTCACAAATAACTTCATTTGTCTCCTCATCGCGGGCAACTGTGCCAACCGGAACATCTATATATACATCTTCCCCTTGTGAACCAAAACTACGCTGCCCTCCACCGGGCTCTCCATTTCCGGCAAAAATGTGCTTTTTATATCGCAAATGAAGCAGAGTCCACTGGTTTCTATTTCCACGAAGGTAGATATGACCTCCACGACCACCATCGCCACCATCGGGACCACCCTTCTCTACAAATTTCTCCCGGCGGAAATGTTCAGAACCTGCTCCACCTTTTCCGGAGCGGCAAAAAATACGTATATAATCAACAAAATTCGATTGTCCCATCTAAAATTCTCCTTCTAATTCAAATCGTGTGTCGAATATTTTAAACCAACTTATAGATATGAGGCAAGTTTCTTGCTAAACCATCATAATCAAGTCCGTAACCAATAATAAATTCAGGTGGAATACTAAAGCCGATATAATCAATATCAAAATCTTTTTGATAAGCTTCTGGTTTAAATAGCAATGTAGCTACTTTAATATCAGCTGGATCGTAACCTCTAAGTTGCTTTATAATTTGCTCAAGTGTAATTCCGGTATCAACAATATCTTCAATAATTACTACTGTTTTATTAGCAATATCTTCATTAATTCCAATAAGCCGTTTCACTTTTCCTGTGGTAGAAGTTCCAGTATAGGATGCCAACTTTAAAAATGAGATTAACGAAGGAATTTTAATTTGCTTATAAAGATCAGAAGCAAACATAAAGGAGCCATTCAAAATCCCAAGAAATATAACCTCCTTGTCTTTTAAATCTTCGTTCATTTGTTCAGCCAATTTGGCAACTCTCTCAAGAATAGCTTCGTGAGGTATTGATATTTCAAATGTTTTGTCAAAAACTGTAACTTTTTCCATAAAAAACTTTTTGTGCGGTTATTATTCTGATTCGAAGAAAATCTATTGAGATTTATATCTTTGTGCGAAAATACAAAGGTTCAGTCAGATTTTCATTTTTTTCTCAGTTTATTATTAAAATTCAGGTTGAAATACTTTTAAATTGAGAACTCTTTATATACAAACTTGTTTAAAACTTAGTAACAATAACCTCAGAAACACATTGAAATTATGACACCTAAAGTTAGCATTATTATGGGCAGCACATCTGACTTGCCCGTCATGGAAAAAGCCGCACAAGTACTAGAAGAATTTAAAATCCCATTTGAAATTAACGCCCTTTCTGCACATCGTACACCTGAGAAGGTAGAAGAATTTGCCAAAGGCGCCCATGGAAGAGGAATACGTGTAATTATTGCAGGTGCTGGAATGGCTGCACATTTGCCAGGAGTAATTGCAGCTATGACGCCAATGCCTGTAATTGGAGTTCCTATTAAAGCTTCGTTGGACGGACTAGATGCAGCCTTAGCCATTATGCAAATGCCTCCAGGAATTCCTGTGGCCACAGTTGCCATAAACGGCGCACAGAATGCTGGTATATTAGCAGCACAAATGTTAGGTATAAACAACGATGATATCTTCAAGGCTACTGTTGATTATAAAGAAAACCTGAAACAAAAAATTGTGAAGGCAAACGAAGAGCTATCAAAAATTAAATACGAATACAAGACGAATTAAAAATAGACACAGAATTTTGTCTACAAGGGATTTATTC
>PKTE01000109.1 GCA_002869335.1 Salinivirgaceae bacterium
ATACTCCTTTTTCAAATACAGCTTATGCAAATAAATTGAAATGTAGCTTATATCCTCTTTCTTCAATAATGAACCTCGTTTCAGGTAATTTTCATATGCTGTTTCAATATATTGCCTAACTTCAATCAACTCCCTTTCAACTAATGATATTTTCTCATAAATCCTTACTGCTAATGCATCGTGTCGCAATTCATAACGACCATTCTCATCCTTTTCCCTTAGGATTCGAATACTTACAAGTTGCTGTATGATATCTTGTAAAGCTCCTTTATCTTGTTTTTTATTCAAACTTAGTAGATGATTGCCAATTTCTTCAACAGTGCTTTGACGCTTCGTACCACGTATGGATACGAACGATTTGAGTACGTCCAGCACCTGGTCTGGATTGTCGAACTGGCGGATTTGCTCTTCCAGAAAATCACCAAGGATGTCGCTCACTTCGCCAAGACTGGTTACGAGCGATTGTGTGAATTGCAGGTTGTCGCCTTTTTGTTCCTGCGCGGCTTTATGAAATAGGCGGTCGAGTAATACTTGCAAGTAGGTAAGCTCAATGGTTTTGCCCTGTCGTGTGAGTTTTTCGATGATGGTTTCCACGGCTTCGTTTTCAATGCCGATTTCGGCAAAGTTGCATGGCCCGGTGATGGCTTCTTTCACCTTGGCAGTGCTCATTTTCTCAATGCGCAGGCGGTTGGTAAGCAGGTCGGGAATTTTCTCCTCAAACGCACTCACATTGGCCAGGTACTCCTCACGCATGATGAACAGGATTTTCACCTGCACATCCCATGCCTTTATTTGCGCAATGATATCCACAAATGCCTCTTGCTCCTATTCATCACCAAAAATGAACAGCTCCTCAAACTGGTCAAACAGCAAATACACCGGCTTAAAATGGTCCAAATACACCGACTGCAACAGCTTAATGAACGCTTTTGCATCTCGTTTTCCCTTATCCTTCACATCCGGCGACAGTTTATGCAACGCCGCATAAAAACTCTCCACCATGTTTTGGTTCCTGCGAATAGTCACCGGCAACCAATCTGCCTCGTTAAACTTATTGGCCAGCCCGCAATTAATAATTGATGTTTTTCCGGTTCCCGAAACGCCATAAACCAACAGGGTTTTATTTTCGAAGATTTTGCGGTACAATTCTTCCGTCTCCTTTTCGCGGCCGAAAAAGATTGAACTATCTTCTTTTGTGTAAGAATCGAGGAATTTGAAGGGACTTTTCATAAATCTATTTTTCAATTAAACCCTAATCTTTTCTATCTCTAAGAATATATCTTCTAACTTTTGAAAAATTCTCACATTGAACACCTAATTCTTCATATCTATTAAGCTCATTAATTACATACTTATTAAAAGACTCATTACCTGAGACAACAGGCTTTCCCCATAATTCATCGATACTACTATAAGCTTCTTCCAAATTACCATTATAGGCGTCGATTATTGCTTGTAAGCAAATTAATTTCTTGTTGTAAGTAAAAACAGCAAACCCTTTAGCGCAAGTTTCAAGAGCTTCTGGAATATGATTATTTAAAAAATACATCTCTGCTACCTCTTTATAAACATTAGAAATCTTTTCCCTCATTAGAAGCTTTTCAACAAATGAAAACGAACCTGAATTACTCTCTAATAATTCATTTAAAATGTTTGCAGCATTTAATAGTTTTTCAATTTTTGAAGAATAGTCTTTCAAAACACTGGCCTGCAACAAAATATCATTGACCAATATTTGTGTATTATCAATATCATTTAATTCTATTTTAAAAGCTTTTTTATCACTGATGGATAATTTATCAAAGTCTGCTGCATGTTTATTTATCTCATTTAAAATTTCCTTTTTGTCTATAGGTGAAATCTGCAATTCATTTTTTGTATTAGCTGAAACAATAAATCTATTTGAATGAGAAATAGCCGCATAAACCTTCTGGTCATTTTTACCACCGATGGAAAACAACTCATCACCATTTAAATCCCATAATTTGGCTTTGTCTTCAATTGTTGTTGATAAAACAAATTGATTATCATCCGAAAACATAATTGAGTTAGCATTTTCCCCATGTTTTTCAAAAACAGTAAATTTATTTGCTAGTGTATCCCACAAAGTTAAAGTTGGGTTATCATTATCTGCAGTTAAAATATAGGACCCATCCAATGAAAATGAAGACATATATGCTTCCCCTAACTTTTTAAAAGATTTTGTTTTTCGATTCCATAATCTGCAATACCCATCACGGGTACTTGTTAGCAAATATTTATTATTAGGAGACAAACTTACACTGCTCCAGTAATAGCGAAACCACCGATGTTTATCAATAAGTTCTCCATCTAAACTAAATTGATATATTGAATCTTGAAAAGTCTGAACAACAATAGATTTGTTATCATAAGAAAAAACAGCAAATCTAGGAACATCATTCACATCGTCAATAGTATTCAATAACTTGCCATTTTTATCCCAAATTTTAATTGCTCCATCGACACAAGCTGTCACAATTTTCTCATCATCTTTAGAAAATGAAGCATCTATCACTCTATCATCATGTCCGTTCAACGATAATAATAGTTCACCATCAGTTGTCCAAACTGTAGCAGTATTATTATCATTAGCTGTGATTAACAATTCACCATTTCTAGAAAGCTCCGCAGAATTAACAAAACAGTCTACCCATTCCTTATATTTAATTTGACTACCCAAGGAATCAAAATGCTGAAATCTTGGCCACCAACTAGCATCGCCTAAATTCCAGGAATACTCATATGTCCATTTATATTCATCAATAATATTTCCCGACAAATCAACTACTCGAGCGATATTTAATGGACTTATTATTGCAATTAAACTGTCGTCAAATGAAAAAGAAGCATCTTCAATAGGGAAATAATTAAAATCTATTCGTTTAATTAGCTCACCATTTTTATCCCAAATTATAGCTGAATTATCATTTCCTGCGGTAACAAGCATGCTGCCGTTATGAGAATATTTAACCGAGTTAACAATTGAATTATGCCCCTTAAGCACCTGCAGTTTATTCCCATAAAAATCCCAAATAACAATGGTACTATCATGACTTGAAGTGGCAAATTGATTATCTTTAGGTGAAATTGAAATACAAGTAATAAGATCTCTATGAGCATTTTGTATGTTAATATTTTCAAGAATATTTACCCATTTGCGTATATCTTTGGAAGTCTTACTAACTGTATAAAAAGTTGAATTGGATGTATTAAAAACAATATCATCTATTGATTCCTGATCATTTGGCAGTTTCAATTTTAAACTACCCGTTGTATCATAAATATAAATTGAGCCTCCATTTACATTTGCCATAAAAATTTGATCTGATTTAGAATTAAACCTAGTCAAATTCTCACCCTTTAAATCATGCTTAAAGCTCTTTAACATTATTCCATCTAAGCGCCAAATTTTTGCACTATCTTCATCTGCAACGACTATTAAATTTCCATTATTGTTAAATGATATTGAGGAAATTTTGTTACTGTGCGATCGTTTAATAGACCTTTTATTGGAGGAATTATTTATAAAATCCACATACAACTCATTACGAATTGAATAAGCCATACATTTACCTTTTGGAGAAACTGACAAATTCCGAAACCTATCCTTAAGTTTAATTGTGCGCTCTAGTTTGTAACTATTATTATAGATTTTAATAATATTATCCCATACAGAACCCGTAACAAATCCATTTTGTCCAAACAAGTAACCAGCAAAATCATTAAACGACTCACAATTCGTAAAATCATGTATCAATCCCCCATTTATGTCAAAAAGTTTGAGACCTCCTCTATAACCTGAAATCAGCAATCCTTTTTCATCATCAGAAAACTTTACTTGTATAATAGATCCATTACCTGATTCAAAATCAGAAACTTTATTCCCAAGAGTATCCCAAATTTGCACGTTATCGCTTCTGAAGGGGACAAAAACAATATACTTATTACTTGGAGAAATATGTATAAGGTTATAATCATAGCTTGGATTGTAAAACAATTTTTTACTTACCCATCCACCATAATATGAATTTAATAACGACTTATAAGCTAATAAACTATTAGTGTCTTTTTTAAGGGCTTCTCGGGCTAATTGCAAACTAATTGTTGTGTTTTTATCCAACATATTAAAAGAATTGGCTGCCAACATATTAGCTTTAGCCTGATCTTTTTGATGTTCAGCATTATTCCTTTCAATCAATGCCCAAATTGAAAGAAGAGAGGTTAAAAAAATTAAAATTCCAGCAATGATAAACTTGACTTGTCTTTTTCTCTGATTCTTCCTATGAAGATCAAGCTTGCAAATATTTACAAAATTGTTTAATGTATCATTTAGAAACATTTTATTTAAATAAGGAGCAACATATCCTAGCCCCTTTTCACTTAGCAGAATACCCCTCTTAACATAGTTTTGGTGTGCGGTTTCAACAAATTGTTTGACTTCCATCAACTCTTTCTCCACCATTGTAATCTTCTCAAAGATTTTAGCAGCAAGTGCATCATGCCTAAGCTCGTAACGTCCAGACTCATCTTTATCTCTTAAAATCCGAATATTTACAAAATGTGCTATTAGTTCTTTAACCAATTCTTGACCTACACTTTGGCCTATAGATAAACAGTAACTTGCGACCTCTTCTTCAGAAACCTGTTTCTTTGTACCTTTAATGGACACAAAGCTTTTTAATATTGCAAGTGCATAATCAGGATCTTTAAGCAGTGAAATTTGCTCATCAAGAAAAATTCCTAATAAGTCTTTTACATCACCTAGTTGCTCTAAAAGTTCTAATTTAAGGTTCTTACCATCTGAAAGTCGGTATACTTTATCCAAATAAACTTGCAAATAAGTAAGCTCAACATACTGACTACCAGGATTTAATCGCTTTAACAAAGTTTCTGAAAAGCCATCCTCTACGTTTATGTCAAACACTTTACATGGGCCTTCAACACATTGGTATGCCTTTGAAATACGCATTTTTTCAATACGCATACGATTTTCCAAAAAGGTTGGTATTTTATTCTCAAATTCTGTGATATTTGCCAAATACTCCTCACGAATCACAAAAATAAACTTAACCTGTATACCACTTTCCATGATAATCTGAACAGAATTGATGAATTTCTCTCTTTCATTTTGATCTCCAAAAATGAATAATTCTTCAAACTGATCAAAAATCAGATAAATTGGCTTAAAATGATCAAGATATATTGATTGAAGCTGTTTTTTTAAAGACTTTCCTTCCTTGATTTTAGTAATAGCCAGTTTTGATACTTCTTTTTCAAGGCTATCGTTAATATTCTTACCCCTACGAATATTTATTGGAAGCCAATCGCTTTCTTCAAATTTATTTGCTAAACCACAATGAATCAACGAGCTCTTACCTGTACCAGAAACACCATATAGTAAGATTATCTTACTATCAAAAACTTTACGATAAAGCTCTTCCGTCTCCTTTTC
>PKTE01000151.1 GCA_002869335.1 Salinivirgaceae bacterium
CAAAAGAGCATTTTGCCCATCCTGTAATCGATAAAGGTGTAATGTATGTGCGACATGGTATAGCATTAATGGCTTTTGATATAAAGAAGAAGTAAATTAAATGCGTTGCCGCAAGATTCTATCGTGTGGTTTTGTTTCATTTATATCGCTCAAAAAAAAACTAAATACTTTCAACTATTATCAATATATTCAATACATATTAAAAATACCATTAATAAACATAATATTTAACCCACATGAAAAATCTAATTATTTTATCAATTGTATTATTTGCAGGGATTTCTTGCAACAAAAAGTCTGAAATAAACCAATGGCATGGCGAGAATCGTGATGGTATTTATCAGGAAACGAATTTGCTTAAAGAATGGCCTGATGAAGGTCCGGAGATGCTTTGGTTGTATGAAGGAATTGGAAATGGATATGGGTCGCCAACAGTAACATCCAAACAAATATTTGTAAATGGTGAATTAGATAGCTTAAGCCACTTATTTGCGCTTGATCTCGATGTAAAGTTACTTTGGAAAGTACCATATGATAGTTCATGGGTTGTAAATTTTCCTGGTTCCAGGTCTACACCTACAGTTGTGGACGATTTAGTTTACATATGCTCACCAAAGGGTGAAGTAATGTGTGTTAAAGCAGAAGATGGTACAAAAGTTTGGTCCACCAATATGATGGAAAAATATAATGGTGTAATTACCAGATTCGGTTTTGCTCAATCACTTTTAATTGATGGTGAAAAAGTATTCTTTGCACCGGGAGACTCTGTTAAAACAAATGTAGTGGCTCTAAATAGATTTACGGGAGAAGAAATATGGACAAGTTTGGCTAAGGGTGAAAAACCGGCATTTTGTTCTCCAATGATGATTAATTTACCAACCAGAAAGCAATTGGTTACTTTTTCCGAATTTCATTTATTTGGGTTAGATGCTGCAACAGGGGAATTATTATGGTGGCATGAAGATTCGGCTGTTGACGTAAAAGGTAATACACCCATATATGATAATGGCTTTATTTATGCGACGAGTTATGGAAATGGTACAATCAAATTGAAACTTTCGGAAGATGGCACTAAAGTAACTGAAGTCTGGAAAAATATGGAAGTTAATAGTATTCAGGAAGGGCTACTAAAGATTGGTGAGAAACTAATTGGGACTGGTTATAAAAAGTTTTACTTAAGAGTAATTGACGATAAGACCGGTGAGGTTATTGATTCTTTAAAAACAGGAAATGGAAGTGCCATTTATGCTGACAATATGCTTTATGTGTATAGTGATCGAGGCAAGACCAGCTTAGTTAAACTAAATCCTAAGTTGGAAACGGTAAGTTCATTTAGAGTTAGAAAAGGAACAAAAGAGCATTTTGCTCATCCCGTAATCAAAAATGGAGTATTGTATATTCGCCATGGAAATGTATTGATGGCATTTAATATTAGGAAGAAAGCAAAATAATATAACACATAAAAAAACCGAAGACTTCAGCCTTCGGTTTTTTTTGTACTATATATTTTTGTTTAATTATCAGCAAGGTGCCCAAGTCCAATTTCTCTAAGCCATAGTGGGTTAAATATTTTGCTCATGTATTTGAATCCACTGTCTGGAATAATAGTTACAATCTTAGCTGGACTTTCCATTTTCTTAGCAACTTCTAAAGCCGTCCATACGTTACCACCACTTGAACCACCTACCATAAGGCCTTCATCTTTGGCAAGTCTGAGTGTCATTTCAATAGCTTGTTCGTCGTTAAATGCAATAGCTTCATCCATTAAATTAAAGTGCATTGCTTTTACAATTGCCATTTTTCCGGCTCCTTCTACTTTGAAAGGTTTTTTGTAATCCATGTAATTCTCTTTACCCTCAAAATAAGGCTTATAAATAGATCCTTCAGGATCGGCCAACACCACTTTTACGTTGGTATTATTCTCTTTTAAACGACGGGCTATACCTGAAACAGCTCCACCTGTTGATGCAGTAGCTACAAATACATCAATATCACCGTTCATGTCATCCCATATTTCTTTACCGGTTGTCATGTAATGAGCTTCAGGATTTAGTTGGTTATTATATTGGTCGATATGATAAAAAGTTTCATCTTCTTTTGCTCGCTCAGCAGCAGCAGCTTCATATGATGCAGGGGCGTTTACAACAGATACCTCAGCGCCAAAAGAACGAATGATTGCGACTTTCTCATCGCTGCATTTGTCCGGTACATATAGTATTGACTTTAAGCCCATGCTAGAAGCAATCATTGCAACAGCAGCTCCTGTGTTACCAGAACTACCTTCCACAAGCGTGGTGTTCTTTTTGATTTCGCCCGATTCAATACCTTTTTCAACCATATATTTTACAATACGGTCTTTATAACTACCTGTAGGATTAGCAGTTTCAAGTTTTGCCCAAATCTCTACGCCAGGCTTAGGATCAAGTGTTTTTAGATGAACCATCGGTGTGTTACCGATAAGCTTCAATGCTTCTATTTTTGACATAATACTACTTTATTATATTTTTCTTCAAATAATTAAGGCACAAAACTACAAAATACTTTGGAAATAAGCTCTTCTTTTCTAATTCTATCGTTAACGTCTTGTATATCTGATAATTGAGACTTAACTTGAACCCTGCTAACTTGAAACTAAAAATTAAAAATCTGCCACGCCTTATCAGCTTGCTTCTCCAACATCAGTTGTCCATTGATAGCAAAAGCACCTTTGTCAATTCCCATTTGCATAAAGCTGGTTACTTCAGGGTTGTAAATCAGGTCAATCATTGAATGTTCAGGAGTGATTCCTTTTTCGGGAATTGGTAACTTAGATTCAATATTTGGATACATCCCAATTGGAGTAGTGTTGATAAGCAGTTTGTTTGAAGAAATTCTCTCTTCAGATAACCAATCGTAGTTATACGTTTCACTTCTTCGTGATATGATTTTGTATGAAATATTTCGTTTTTTGAGTGCGTATTTTACAGCTTCAGCGGCACCTCCATTACCAAAGATAATAGCTGATTTGGGTTGGGTGGGGAGTTTGTCCAAGGTGCATTCAAAACCATAAACATCTGTGTTGTATCCTTTGAGTTGGTTCTTTTTTATCGTTACTGTATTTACTGCCCCAATGGCTTTGGCTTCTGTATCAATTTGATCTAAATAAGATAGAATTTCTTTTTTGTAAGGTATGGTTACATTAAAACCTATGAGGTTAGGTTCTTTTTCAAGTAAATAAGGAAGCTCTTTAATGGTTTTTAACGGGAATAACTTGTACTCCATACCCGTGATACCCAGCTTTTCGAACTTTTTGGTGAAATATTCTGGCGAAAAGCTGTGCGACAAAGGATATCCTATAAGTCCAAGCGTTTTCATTTAACTCTTGCTAAGTTTTTTAGCAGCAACTTCAAAAATGAATATTATGCTAAATCCCAGAATCATGAATAATACAGCATATAATACAAATGATGGTTCACCATTGGTTGTTTCATAAGCTCCGGGCATTATGTTTTTCTCAATTAAAGGATGCACTTCTCCATGACGGTCGGTATAAGTTTCTAAAACTTCTTTCCATGGCCATACTTTATTTAATGAGCCAAGCATGAAGCCTGAAAGAATAGCGATAGTCAAGTCATGAAATTTGTGTAGTAAATAACTTAAAAGGTTTGAGAAGGAGAGGAGCCCCACAATAGCACCTACACCGAAAATAGCAATAATCTCAAAATCAAGATTACTAATGGCTCCGATTATGTAGGCATATTTGCCTAAAAGCAAAAGTATGAAAGCTCCTGAAATACCGGGCAAAATCATGGCGCAGATGGCAATAGCACCTGATAGCATAACAAACCACCATGTTTCTGGTGTTTGTGCAGGACTTAAAACTGTAATCATGTAGGCTACTATTGTTCCAGCTATTACGCCTATTATCTTTCCAATATTCCATTTTTTTATTTTCCCCAAAATCATTAAAGCCGAGGCTACTATTAATCCAAAGAAAAATGACCAAACCATAATAGGATATTGCTCCAAAAGCGTTTCTAGTAATTTAGCCAATGAAAATACACTTGCAAACACACCTGCAAATACGCTCACCAAAAACCAACCATTAATATGTGCCCAAAAGGCACTAATCCCTTTTGAAAAAAGTGTTTTGACAGCTGCCAAATTGATGGATTTTAAAGAATCTACTAGTTCTTCATAAATTCCTGTGATTAGTGCAATTGTTCCGCCCGAAACTCCTGGTACTACATCTGCAGCACCCATTCCAGCTCCCTTAAATATGTTTAAGATGTATTTTTTCATTGTTGTAATTAAAATAAAATGCCGGTTTTGAATATTCGAAACCGGCATCAAATATATGGTTTATTTTTATTTCTTGTAATTCACAAAAGGCTCCCAAAGCTTTTCGCCATGGATTCCTCTGTCATATCTATCTACTTCTTCTACTGATGCTACGTTTTGTGTAGTGTAAATCATTTCTTCCATAAATTCAGGTTATCTTCGAACACCTTCGCCTACGTTAATCATCACACATTCTCCATCATTTAGAAATCCTTTGTGCAAAGATTCAAAGAAGCCACCAATGGCAATAGATGAGGCCGGTCCAACCTGAATGTGCTCATTATAAGCCACAAGTTTGGAAACTTCAGTGATTAGTTCTTCATTAAAATCTATGATTTCTCCGTTGCTCTTCTTTGTTAATGATCCAATAATTGGATAGGTTTTAGGATTACCATTTGCTAAAGTAGGTACTTTAGTAACTGGGCTCTCAAGTACAGGGTATTTATGCTCCCAGCCTTCAGGAAATTCTTTGGATTTAGCATCGTCCCAGGCCATGCGCATTGGGGCGCACTGGTCAGCCTGTACCATAATAAAACGTGGCAGCTTTACCTCAATCTCACTACCTTTCATTTCTTCAATGGCTTTGTCTATGGCAATTGGACCGGTTCCACCACTTAATGCCTGAATATAAACATCCGGCATTTTGTTCATTTGTCTTAGCCACTCATATACCATGGTTTTTTTGCCTTCTACACGCATGGCATCAGTGTTGCCGCCCGACATTAGAATTTTATATTTTTCAGAGTATGCAGCAGCTACTTCTTTAGCTTTATTGTAGTCTCCTTTGACACGCACAACACGTTGCCCATAAGTGCTCACCTCTGCTTCATTGGCTTTTAGTGCATCATCAGGAATGAATACAGTTAATGAAATACCTGCTTTTGCAAGGTAATGCGAAAATGCATTGGCTATATTACCTGTGCTTGCCACACAGTATTCTTTAATATCGTTTTCTTTTAATACACTAGCTGTAATGGCTGCTGCTACATCTTTAAAAGTTCCTGTTCCAGGATTTAAATCATTTCGGTAAGCAACAACTTCAATGTCTTTATTGTAGTATTTCTTTGCAAACTTTTCTAAAAACTCCCATCGCTCAACCGGTATTACCCCTTCACCTGCAGTTATTACATTTTCAGCGTTGTAAAGTGGCAGAAAGTCGAAATAATGGAATACATTTTTGGCTTTACTGTGCTCTTCTTTGATCAAGGAAATTACATCATTTATGTCTCTTGAATACTCGGCATAAACTATTTTATGTCCACATTTTGGACATTTTTGCATACTTCCAAACCATTCTTTGAAGTCCTGTACCTCATAATGGCAATTTTCGCATTTGAGAATGAACTTTTTATTATGTTTCACGATAGTATTGTTTCTATTCTTTAATCTTTCTGAAAACTGTTGATAAGTTTCTTTACGGCGTCAAAGCTAAGGATTTTTGGATAAAAATACACGAAGTTGTCAAACGCTTCATACTCTATTTTAAGACCTTCTTCTATGGATTTCAGTCCTAATTCATATTTTTCTTTTTCTAAATACGCAGCCCCTTTTAAGAAAAATAAGGATGGTGCGTTGAATTTATGCAAAGACTTGTCGCAGGATGAAATTACCTGATCGTAATCTTTCATCTCAAAATAACATTCAGCCAAATGAATGTTGGCTCTCTCGTCATATGGGTCGAGACTTATGACTTTTTGGAATGATCGTATAGCGTATTTTAAGTATTTTAGATTTTGCTGAATAATGGCAAGTCGAAGCCAGAAAAGTGGTTCTTCGGGATCGTATTTGATGGCCTTGCGAATATATACTAAGCTTTCTGCTATACGGTTTTCTTTATAATAGATCTCTCCAATTCCAAACCATGCATCTGCAAAATCTGGTTCCAATGCAATCGTTTTTTCGAAAAACGTCATTGCCTTGTCTATTTTACCAATTTGAAAATAACTTTCTGCCAAATAGAAATATGCGTGCATATTCGTGGATTCATGCACAATGAGTTCTTCTAAATAATGAATGGCCTTTTTGTAGTCTTCGTTTTTACTGTAGATCAGTGCAATACTGAAATATGCAGAGCTGTATTCGGGTTCAATTGCAGCTGCAAATTCATAGGCATCAATGGCTTCTTTGTCCTTTTCAAGTTGCTCATAAAGTGTCCCCAGCTGGTACCATATCATTTCATTGAATGTGTCTCTATCAAGGTAGTTGTTGAACTCTTCAATGGCTTTATCGAATAATTCCAACTCTTTGTAACATGTGCCTAAATCAATTAGTGCCTCAAAATCGAACTTGTCTATTTCAAGTATCTCATGCAGGTAATTAATAGCATGATGATATTCACCTTTGTCCATTAAATCATCAGTAATGAGATATAGCAATGTGGCTTTATCATCAAAATCGGCTAATGTGAGTGCCGAATCAAAATATTTTACAGCCTTACTTAATTTGTTTGAAGCTAAATGTAATTGTCCAAATAAATAGTATATTTCAGGGTTTTCGCCATCCTGACTTAGCAATTGTTTCAGTATTCTGTTGGCTTTTGGAAAATTCTGCGTGAGTATGTTAAATTGAGCACTTTTTAACATTAACTCATCTGAATTAGGATGTTGAAGTAATCCTATTTTAAGTGCTTGTTTGGCTTTGTCTTTCTGATTAGTTTCAATCAAATAGCCAATGATTTCAGAAAATACTTCTACATCAAAATAGCTTGATTTCTTTGATGATAGCATATCATCAAATTTCTGTAGAATTTTTCCAAATTCATCATCGTAATTGAGAAAGCCAGCGGGATCTAACATATTCTAAATAATTCAAAAAGTTATCGCACACTTTTGGGTATGCTAAAAGTGTGCGAAATTATCTTTTATTTTATGATTTTTCTAAAATCTATGCTCTTTTCTTAATAAATCATTTATAACCTTAACTGGATTAAAGGTTTCCATAGGAACTTCCACAAAGATTGTGATCCAGTTAGACATAGCTCCATTCCATAATCCCGGATGCTCAAGTGCTTTAATTGTTTTGCCTTTGTAGCTTTTTTCCGATATAAAGCCTGTTTCAATATCGATATATTTTGTGAGATCAAACTTCTCTCCTTTGTAGTTTTTTGTTGAACAAGCTATATCAACTGGATTGAAGTGCGTGGCTGTATTGAAGACTTTCATTTGTTCTTTGTCGTTTGTATCAAATTGTGAACTTTCCACAATTTGTAGACTTCTTAAACCATTTTTGTCTTCAACCCAAAATGGACCACCACCTGGTTCGTCTTCGTTTTTCACCATTCCGCAAACTCGCATTGGCCTGTTAAGCTGCGATACAAGGAATTCAATTTTTTCTTTATTCTCTGAAGATTTAAATGAATCTGGAATATAAATATTTAATTCCTCATTGCAGAAATTGGATACTTTTGTTAAATAAGCATCACCAATTTCTTCATTACCTGTAAGTTTTTGAAGGTAGTTGAATACTTTCTCTTTTTTATCAAACAATACGCCACCTAGTAACTCTTTATATTCAACGGTGATATCTTTGAGCCTATCAGTAACGACATTGTCTATATTTTTTATGAAAATTAAATCAGCATCAATTTCATTTAGATTTTCAATTAGTGAACCATGCCCTCCTGGACGTAAAATGATTTCACCATCTTCATTTCTTTCTAATTTATTTTCTAAATCTACAGCAACAGTATCTGTATATCTTTTTTGGTTTGAGAATTCTATATTATATGTTATGCCGAATCTTTCTTCATATATAGGTGTGGCAGCTTTCACGTGCTTTTGAAAGTCGTACTCAAATTCAGGCGAAATTGTGAAATGAATATTTACAGTTTTTTTCGAAGCAGCATACATGGCTCCCTCAACAAGGTGCTCTTCTAATGCCGTTCGTGTGTCATTTTTGTATTTGTGAAATTTGATGAGTCCTTTAGGATAGTGACCATAGTTCAAACCTCTTTCAGATACTAATAAATCTAGTGCGCCTGCATAGTCCTTTTTCTCAAATTTGGATTCAATGCACTCACCTTTTTCTTTGCAAATTTGAGCGAGGTCACGATAAAAGGCAAATTCGTGAATGTTTTCTACAAGTGTATAAACTGAACTGGCAGATCTGTCTGTAAGCATCTCCAGGTATTTTTCCTCAGAGCCATCATAGGCATCTAGAACTTCAAAAATCTTTTTGAACATTCGGCTTGCTGCACCACTGGCAGGTACAAATTTGGTGATGTCCGCGTTTTTGCTTTTCTTTTTGTAAAGAGTTATATATTTTTCTTTATCTTCCTTACTAGTCATTTTGATGCCATTTTCAGGCGTAGCTGGTGCAACTATATTAAGCTGCGGATAACCCTTCTTGAACCTCTCAAGTTGATCATTTACGTCTTTCTTGCTAATTCCTTGTCTTTCTAATTGTTGAGTGTCCTTTTCTGTGAGCATAACGTTAGATTTTACGATTTCCTGATTAATCAAAAATAGTCATATTTTTAATAAAGTGATGAAGAAAAAACAAGAACAAGCAAAAAAACAATCTAATTACTTGACTTCTATTGTTTTCGTGGTTTGTTAATGTATTCTGTCCATAAAATACCAGTAATTATAAGAGCTAAACCAATAATAGTCGTAGTAAGAATCGGTTCTTTTAAAAGTAGATTTATAAATATAAGGGAGAGAAAGGGAGAGATATAAATATAATGACTGATTTTATCTGTTGAGCTCGCTAGTTTCATTGCTGTTAGCCAAATTACAAAAGTAAGTGCCATCTCAAAAAGTGCTGCATACCCAATGGCAAGCCATCCTGTCGTGTCTGGTAATTTAAAACCCTCAGTAAGCAAAGTGTAAGGGATTATTAAAATTAATGCAGTTGTGAAATTAAGCCATATTTGAAGTATTGGATCACTGTTACTTAGTTTATTAATAATCCAGAATGAGGCCCAAATTAAACTACTTCCCGTTGCTAAAATAATTCCCGTCATGGTCACATCCAATGATGATTGGAGGCTCCCGTATGAAATCACAATTACTCCGCCCAAGGAAACCAACATGCCAATAAATACAAGCGGTTTGAAATGCTGTTTGAGGAATATTGCTGAAAAAATCACCAATACAATAGGCCAGGTATAGTTTAACGATTGTGCAATTTGAGCAGGCAACTGATCATAGGCGTTGAAAAGAACGAGATAATAAAGGAATGGATTTAATAAACCTCCTATTACAGAATACAATATTAATTTAAGAGTAATAGTATGTCGATAGGTTTTCTTGAAAATTCCAATTCCAGTTAAAACGACCCAGGCTATTATTATTACCCAGGCAAGAAATTGAATGGGAGATAAAGATTTTAAACCAAATTCAAAAGCACTTGCAACTGTAGACCAAAAAAAAGTGGCTATCAGAGCAAGGATGATTGCTTTTTTATCGTTTGATTTTGTATTCATTCGTGAAAATTTCGGTGCAAGAAAAGAAGAAAAAAAGTAACTGCAAAAAATATAAATGCTCATGCTAATTCTAGATAATCTTATTTCATGTATTGGGCGTTGATAATGAGATAGTTTAGGGGTGGGTTAATTGTGTCGAGAATTATATTATTATCTATTTTCTAAACAAATTTTCGATTATCAGTATTGGTTTGGTTTAAAAGTTGATATATAACATGTTTTTTGACCGTAAGTTTTACTGAAAATCAACATTTATACATAAAATAATTACTATCTTTGGTGCTTTGTGAAATGTGTCTTAAAATACTGATTTACAATGGATTTTATTTCAAAAATTAAAGCGAAAGCGAAAGAAAACAAACAGAGAATTGTTCTACCGGAAGGAACAGAAGCCAGAACTTTAGAAGCAGCTAATATTCTAATAGAAGAGGGAATAGCCGATATTATTTTAATTGGTAATCCGGAAGTTATTAATAAAATGGCAACGGATGCTGGTTATCAGCATATTGATAAAGCAACAATTGTTAATCCTTTGGACCACGAAAAGCGTGATTTATATATTGATATGCTTGTGGATATTCGTAAGAAAAAAGGCTTGACCAGAGAGGCTGCGGCTGAGCTTATGAATGATCCATTGTATTTAGCGGTAATGATGATTAAAAATGGAGATGCTGATGGAGAAGTTGCTGGAGCTGATAATGCTACTGGTGATGTTTTGCGTCCTGCATTCCAGATTGTGAAAACTAAGCCTGGGATAAGTGTTGTTTCAGGAGCGTTTTTTATGATTGTTGATGATAAATCATTTGGCGAAGAGGGTATTATTACTTTTGCCGATTGCGCTGTACATCCAAATCCAACTGCTCAGGAACTTGCTGAGATTGCTATTGCATCTGGTGAAACTACAAAAGCAATAGCCTGATTTGAGCCACGTATTGCAATGCTTTCTTTCTCAACTAAAGGTAGTGCTAAACACGAAATGGTTGATAAAGTAGTTGAGGCAACTAAAATTGCTCAGGAAAAAGCACCACATTTGAAAATTGACGGTGAACTACAGTCTGATGCTGCTATTATTCCTGCTATTGGACAGAAAAAAGCACCTGGAAGTGAAATTGCTGGAAATGCAAATGTATTGGTGTTCCCAACCTTGGAAACTGGTAATATTACATATAAGTTAGTTCAAAGATTAGCTAAAGCTGAGGCTATTGGACCTGTGCTTCAGGGTATGGCTGCTCCAATAAATGATTTATCAAGAGGATGTTCCGTAAGTGACATCGTTAATTTGGTTGCTATTACAGTAAACCAGGCTGCAAGTGAGAAAAGCTAACTTGTAGAAACCTGAATGTAAATGACTATTGAAAATATATATTGAACATAATAGAAATGGCAGGTGAGCATATGCTTACACTGCCATTTACGCTTAAATAAATCAAACAATAACAATAAAATTCGAATCCTATGTCGGAAATAAAAATTGAACCTATTGAAAAATATGGTTTAAGTGAAAAAGCCAAACCAAAAAGTCAATTTGCTACAATTGGTATTGTAGGCTGTGGAAATACCGGTCAAAGTATTGCCTTAATGGTTGCAAGTAAGGGTATTGAGGTGGTTTTCCTAGAACTTGATCAAAACAAAATTGATCAGGCTTTTCAAGAAATTACAGAAGAGTTGGATAATCGCATAAATCATTGGGGGATGACTGAAGGTGATAAGCGAAGCATTTTATCACGTATTAAAGGTACTTTAGATTATGCTGATTTTAAAAACTGCGATCTTGTAATTGAATCAATACTTTCACGCACAAGGGAGGCTTCCAGAGATATAAGAAAAGAAGTATTTAAAAATATTGAAAAGCATGTATCAGAGCATGCTATTATAGCTACTAATTCTACAACACTTGTTATTACAGAATTAGCTTCAGAGTTAAAGAACAAAGATCGTTGTATTAGTTTACATGTTTCTACTACTGCTCCAATGGCAAGTACTATAGAAATTGTTAAAGGTTTACATACAACAAATGAAGTTTGTGAAGATGTCAGAAAATTTGCCAAGCTTATAGGTAAAACTCCTATTCATGTGCAAGAGTCTCCAGGATTAATAACAGCTCGATTATTTGTTTCATTAATAAGTGAAGCTTGTGATGTATTAATGGAGCGTGTTGCTGATATGGAAAGTATTGACTTTTCTATGAAAAATGGTCTTGGATTACCTTTAGGACCTTTTGAAATGGCTGATAAAATTGGATTAGATCGCGTTATTCGCTGGATGGATAACCTATATGAGGAGTTTGGAGATCAAAAGTATAAATCACCTCCATTTCTAAAGCGCTTAGTACGTGCCGGTTATCTTGGACGTAAAACTCACAAAGGTTCTTACGAATACGATGAGCATGGTAAGAAATTGAATACCACAATTTTAGACGCGAATATTCATAATTAATAATAAATATTGTAAAATCAGCATATAATGAAAGTCTTAGTATTAAACTGCGGAAGTTCATCAATCAAATTCCAATTATTGGAAATGACCACCGAAGAAGCTATTGTAAAAGGAATAGTCGAAAAAATCGGACTAAAAGGGTCATTCCTTAAAAGTGAAAGAAATGATGGCGATAAGGTGAAGCTTGAAGGTGAAATCTTAGATCATCAAACCGGTATAGAATATATTTTAGGTGTATTGCTTAGTGAAGAGCACGGCGCCATTAAAACATTAGACGAAATTAAAGCTGTTGGTCACCGTGTGGCACATGGTGGTGAGCATTTTAAAGATAGTGCATTATTAACTAAAGAAGCAATTGCCAAAATTGAAGAATGTGCTGAATTAGCACCATTGCATAATCCTGCAAATCTAAAAGGTATTTACGCTATCGAATCATTAATACCTCAAGTGAAACAAGTAGGTGTTTTTGATACCTCTTTCCACCAAACAATGCCTGAATACGCCTATATGTATGGTATTCCTCAAGCTCTTTATGAGAAGTACGGAATCAGACGTTATGGTTTCCATGGAACAAGTCACCGTTTTGTAGCCGAACAAACTTGTGAAATGCTTAATATTAAAATGGAGGAAAGTAAAATTATCACTTGTCACTTAGGAAATGGTGCATCTGTTGCAGCTATTAATAATGGTGAATCAGTTGATACTTCAATGGGTTTTACGCCACTTGAAGGATTGATTATGGGTACACGTTCAGGTGATTTAGACGTTGGTGCATTTATGTTTATTATGGAGAAAGAGGAAATCGGTCTTCGTTCCGGAAATACACTTGTAAATAAGCACAGCGGCATGGTTGGTTTAAGTGGAATTAGTTCTGATATGCGTACTATTGAAGAAGCAGCTGAAGCTGGCGATAAAAGATGTATCAATGCATTGAAAACTTACGATTATAGAGTTAAAAAATATATTGGATCTTATACAGCAGCCATGAATGGTTTAGATGTATTGATTTTCACTGGTGGTATTGGTGAAAATGCAGATACTACCAGACGCGGTGTGGCAAGCGATCTGGAATATCTTGGTATAAAATTAGATCATTCTAAAAACGATGGATTGCGTGGTAAGCCAACTGTAATTAGCACTGATGATTCTAGAGTAAAAGTTGTGGTAATGCCAACAAACGAGGAGTTGGTTATTGCAAAAGATACAACAAGAATTATAGGAGAACAGTAGTATTTAAATACAAAAACAAAGTAAAATGATTACAAAGCTCGAACAAATGTTTGATGCCCTTGCAAATCAGTCAAAAAAGAAGCTGGTTGCCGCTTGGGCTAATGATTCACACACAATTAGTGCAGTTAGTATGGCTATTGATAAAGGTCTTATTGAAGGTATACTTGTGGGTGATGAATCAGTTATTAAACAAACTTGCGAAAGCGAAGGTATTGACATTAATAAGTTTAAAATTGTGCATGCAGCCACTGATGTTGAAGCAGCTAATAAATCTGTACAAATGGTAGCTACTGGAGAGGGTGATGTGCTGATGAAAGGTTTATTAAGTACAGATAAATACATGCGAGCAATTTTAAACAAAGAGTACGGATTATTACCTCCAAAAGGGATTTTAAGTCACGTTACTGTAATTGAAAATCCTAAGTATCATAAATTACTTGTGGTGGGAGATGTAGCTGTAATTCCGCTTCCTGATTTAAAGCAGAAAGTGGCTATTACAAACTACTTAGTGCATGCTGCCAAATCTTTAGGAGTTGAAACACCCAAGGTTGCTGTAATTTCAGCGTCTGAAGTTGTTAATCCTAGTATGCCTTCATCTGCAGATGCAACAATTTTATCAAAAATGGCTGAAAGGGGTCAGATAAAAGGTGCAATCGTAGATGGTCCGTTAGCTTTGGATTTAGCAGTTGATAAAGAATCAGCAAAAGTGAAAAAGATATCAGGGGAAGTTGCCGGAGATGCTGATTGTTTATTGTTCCCGAATATTGAAGCAGGTAACGTATTTTATAAAACCAGTACAAAACTTTCAGATACTGAGTTAGGTGCTGTGGTAGCAGGTGCAAAAGTGCCAGCTGTGTTGTCGTCAAGAGGAGATAGTACAAAAACAAAATTGTATTCTATAGCCCTCGCAGCCCTAATGGCAAAATAAATAATAACACAAGGGAATCATTAGGTTCCCTTGTGTTTTAATTTCAGCTTATATGACATCCATGATAATTAGTCTTATCGCATGATTATGGTTCTAGTTAGGATGCTATTTTGAAGATGCATAGTACGAATAGGATGTTGCATTTGAACAATGAAAATTAAACTTAAACGGATGGACCCAATTAAATCATTAGATCAAATGGTTGAACACCTGAAAGAATCAGGTGTGAAGAAAAGAATTGCTGTGGCAATGGCTGAAGATGCCAATACTATAGGTGCTTTGGCGCAAGCTGTGGAGCTTGGATTTGCAGAAGCAATTATGGTAGGCTCGAAAGAAGCAATTATTGAAACAGCCAAAAGTCAAAATATCAATCCTGATATTTTTACTCTTGTAGATGTAAAAGGAGAGGTTGAAGCTACCAATTACGCCAGAAAAATGGTAAAAAATGATGATGCTGATGTGTTGATGAAAGGATTAGTAGGTACTGACAAGTTCTTACGTTCAGTTTTGGATAAGAAGGAAGGATTATTGCCTCCAAAGGCAGTTATGAGTTATGTAGCTGCTGTTGAATTACCAAAATATCATAAATTACTCTTTATCAGTGATACTGCTGTTTTACCTTTCCCTGATCTAAAACAAAAAGTAGCCATGCTGAATTATAGCGTTAAAATGGCAAATGCATTTGGAATTGATAATCCCAAGGTTGCATTGATTGGAGCGTCTGAAAAGGTAAGTGAAGGTTTTCCTAATAGTATCGATTATGCTATGATAAGTAAAATGGCACAGCGAGGTCAAACTGAAAAATGTATTGTCGACGGCCCGTTGGATGTATTTTTAGCTTGTGATAAAGAAAGTGTTGCTATAAAGGGAGTAAAGACTCCTGTTGGAGGAGATGCAGATGTGCTTTTATTCCCTACTTTAGAAGCGTGCAATAGCTTTTATAAAGGTCTAATGCTCTTTGGAGGTGGTGAATTGGCCGGATTGATACAAGGCACAGAAAAACCGGTTGTTGTAATGTCTCGAAGTGAGAGTGCAAAGTCGAAATTTTACTGTGTAGCTTTATCATGTTTGATGAGCAATGAAGAATAGAAAACAAAAAAATAACAAAATAAAAATAAATTTATGGACTGCTGTTATAGAGTTTTAGCAATAAATCCCGGTTCAACTTCCACAAAAATTGCTGTTTACGAGAATGATAAGTCGTTGTTCTTAAAGAATCTGAAGCATAAAACAGAGGATTTACAACAATATGAGAAAATAACAGACGAGTTTAATTTTAGAAAAGAGATTATCCTAAAAGAACTTGCTAACGCTGATATTGAAGTGAAGTCGCTAAATGCCGTTGTAGGTAGAGGTGGCTTGATAAAGCCTGTAGAAGGTGGATGCTATGCAGTAAATGATAAAATGCTTGAA
Source organism: Salinivirgaceae bacterium (assembly GCA_002869335.1). Classification (GTDB taxonomy): domain Bacteria; phylum Bacteroidota; class Bacteroidia; order Bacteroidales; family Salinivirgaceae; genus Salinivirga. The sequence continues at coordinate 15,753 of PKTE01000151.1, forward strand.
GACTTAAGGATAGCTGAAATGGGTGAGCATGCATCAAACCTTGGTGCATTAATCGCGCATGATATTGCTAAAGATGTAGAAGGCGCTCAAGCATTTATTGCTGATCCAGTAGTAGTTGATGAGTTGGAAGATGTTGCCAGATATACAGGTCACCCATTATTTAAACGCAAATCCATTTTTCACGCACTCAATCAAAAAGCAATTGGTCGTATCCATGCACGCTCAAATAATATGCGTTACCATCAACTGAACCTTATAATTGCTCATATGGGAGGTGGTATATCAGTGGGAGCACATCGCAAAGGTAGAGTAATTGATGTGAATAATGCTTTGGATGGTGAAGGTCCTTTTTCACCAGAGAGAACGGGTACATTACCTGCAGGAGATCTTGCGAAATTGTGTTTTAGTGGCGAATACTCACTAGACCAGGTAAAGAAAATGATTAAAGGCCAGGGTGGACTTGTTGCCTATCTTGAAACAAACGATGCCTATACAGTCGAAAAAGCTGCTGAGGCAGGAGATGCAAAAGCCAAATTAGTTCAGGATGCCATGTGTTATCAGGTTGGAAAGGCAATTGGTGAGATGGCTGCTGTGCTTAAAGGCGAAGTAAATGGTATTTTGCTTACTGGTGGTATAGCACATAATAAATATTTAGTAGATTATATTAGAAATATGGTTGGATTTATAGCGCCTATATTTGTTTATCCTGGTGAAGATGAAATGAAAGCCCTTTCCACAAATGCTATCTATGCGTTAGCGGGAGAAATTGAGGTAAAGGAATATAAATAGCTTTAAACGAAAAAATATTTTTTAAGGTTACCTTTTTGGTGACCTTTTTTTATAGTAAAATATTAGTGCCGGCCTTAAACAAACAATATATAAGGAATAACAGAAAACCTATTTTTTTTCATAAAAACTACAACAAATCTTTTTAGTTCTCGTAGAACAAGTTAAGATTCTATTATGTTAATGAGTCCTTAACAAATTGAGTGGTTGAGTTGTGTGGTTGTGGGAATTAAAACTGTAAAATATTGAAAGTAAAAGGATTGAAGTCATAGATTCTTAGAGTTCTTTGAATAATAATTATTAAAATTAGGTTTGTTTCTCGGATTTTGTGTGTGGTTAGATAAAACTGATTGGTCAAACTTAAATGTTGTTTAATCGAAAAACATACACTAATAGTCAAATCCAAAAATTAATATTTTGATATTAACATTTTGTTTGTAAATTTGTAGAGTACAAAGTCGAACTTAGATTGTGAATAATATGTTAATTGCTATTTAAGTTACGGGGAAACAAGGAAAATCAGGGAAAATGACAAGGAAAAATCAAAAATATCACCTAGATCCTAATACGCTTACTTTTATTCCCGTCCAAAAGGATATAAAAGCTAAAAAGCGTAGCGTGTTAAAGTATGCAATTGTTATTACTGTTTTATCTATCTCAGGATTTTTCTTTTTAACCAACTTTCGATTAACTCCTCACGAATATATCTTAGCTCAAAAGAATGAAAAAATAACAGAAAATATACTTGCCCAAGAATCATCTATTCTCTCTCTTCGTGATAGTTTGAACGAAATTATGGAGAATGATGATGTAATATACAGACCGTTTGCTGAAATCAGACCTATCCCTAAAGATATTAGAGAAGCAGGTGTCGGAGGTGTAAACCGATACAGTGATTTGGCCGGTATTGATAATTCCGATAATATTATAGGTGTATTGAATAGTTTCGATAAGCTTGAAAGACAAATTCAAGTTCAAAATAAATCTTTTGATGAGGTTGAAGAATTAGTTTCTTTTATTGATCAGTATTATGCCGCAAAACCAGGAATTAGACCAATATCAAAAAAAGATGAACTTTTTATTTCTTCACCATACGGGAGAAGATTTCACCCAATTTATAAAAGATTTAAGATGCATCATGGTATTGATTATGCTGCACAAATTGGAACCCCTGTTTATGCTACAGGAAAAGGTGTTGTAAAAGTAGCTCGTTATGCATCAGGGTATGGGAAAGTGATAAAAATAAATCATGGATTCGGTTATATGTCAATATATGCTCACCTGAATAAATATATTGTCTCAAAAGGAGATACAATTCAAAGAGGACAGTTAATTGGATATGTTGGCAATACAGGGATTTCAACTGGACCTCACTTACATTATGAAATTAGGAAGAACAATCGTACGCAAAATCCGTTGTACTTTTATATTGATGATCTGAAAGAAGAAGAATATCAAAAAATAGTTTCAAAATAAGTCTTTCAATCTTCCTAATTTTAAGCATATGGAAAATAATATCAAAGAAAGGTATGGCAGTCTTCGCAAGATTGAGCCATTAAAGCAAATTACTGATGATTCTATCGTACCCGGAACATTGGCTTTTGAATGTCCGGCTCCTTATCCTGGCTATTATAATATGCAGGAAAAGCAAACTGTTCCTCTTTTCGTATATTTTATACTCGAAGAGTTTATGCATCTCGATGACTTTTTAGCAATGAGTGAAAAAGTTATTTGTGAGTATGGTGAAAACTGCAGTGCTACTTTGGCATCAATTGTAATCGACAAGGAAACTTTTTTTGCCATTAGAGTGAAATATATTGAAGACTATGCTAAACTTCGTAAGCTTCATGAAGTATATGCGAAATATGGTGTGGGATTCAAAAAAGCTTCAAAAAAATATGGTGAATTAGATGATGTTCAAATTCGTATTAAAAAGTTCTTTAAAATGTCTGTTTTAGAAGATGGTTTTTATTGCGATAAAATGGATGAGCACCATGGTTATTTTGAAATCAGTGAGAGTTTAACAATGGAAGAATTTGTTCCCATTGCTAAGAAAGTAAAGTATAATATTGATGCTGTTGATTTTGATGCAGCTCTTGCTTTTTTTTATGAAGATTTTAAAGTTCATAAAATGATCAGAATTTATACCTCACGAATTAGTCTGGAAATGTTGAAAAAGATTAAAGTTGAATATGATAAGCTTATTAATAAGCTTCATAAATAATAAAATGGCCTTTCAATTTTGAAAGGCCATTTCTATTTTTCGTTTATTTCTATTTGAGTTTTTCTTCAAAGTAATCTGTTACTTTTTGCATTAAGTGAATTCTGTCTTTTCCTCTTACATTGTGCTCAGCTCTTGGGTATACAAAATAGTCTATCGGAATATTGTTCGAAATACACTCTCTAATGAACGATAAACTATTCTGGATTACAACTACTGGATCAATATAGCCATGTATAATGAGTAGATCACCCTTAAGTTTTGATGCCATTGGAAGTAGGCTTGTTGATTTATAGCCTTCTGGGTTTTCATCGGGTGTGTCCATGTATCTCTCACCATACATTATTTCGTAGTATTTCCAGTCTATTACAGGGCCACCAGCTACAGCTACTTTGAAAATTTCCGGATAGTTAGTGATAAGTGAAGTCGTCATGAATCCTCCATAACTCCATCCATGCACCCCAATTCTATCCATGTCCACATAACCTAACGATTTCAATAGCTCAACACCCTTAAGTTGATCTTCCATTTCATTTTTTCCACATTGACGGTGAATCACGTTCTCAAATTTTAAACCGCGATTGGCACTTCCTCTGTTGTCAACTGTTAGCATTACGTACCCATTTTGAGACATATAATACTGCCACATTCTTGCTCCACCAAGCCATGAGTTCGTAATTAGCTGAGCGTGCGGACCTCCATAAACGTATATGACAGCAGGGTATTTTTTATTAGGATCAAAATCAGCGGGTTTAATTAACCTGTAGTATAAATCAGTTTCACCATCACCAGCCTTTATGGTTTCAATTGTCATTTCCCCTATATTGTAATCAGTAAGCGGATTGTCTGCTTCTAATAAAATTTCACTTTTTAATTTCTTAATATCAATGAATTGTGCAACTCTTGGCACCTCTGTTGAGCTATATGAATCAAATGCATATAAACCATCATAAGTTATTTTGGTGGAGTGTGTGCCAGGCGCTCTTGTAATTTGTTCTATTTTAGCTTTTTTAATGTTTACCCTATAGGTTTGTTGTTCAAGTGGGCTTGCTTCAGTTGATTGATAATAAATGTATTTGTTGTCATTATCAAATCCTAATACGTTGGTTACTTCCCAGTTTCCTTTGGTTAATTGATTCTCTAGTTTCCCGGAAATATTATACAAATAAATGTGATTGAACCCATCTTTTCTTGTTTGATATATGAATTTTTCATTGTTATTTGGAATAAAAACTATAGGGTTAGACGGTTCTACATACTTGTCATGTTTTTCTTCAAATAGTGTTTTAACCAGTTTTCCTGTTGTGGCATCATACTGATTTAGTTTCATGTGATTTTGTCCTCTATTCAAAACCTGAATATATATGTATTTTGATTCAGGCCCCCAGGCAATATTGGTTAGGTATTTTTCACTGTCTTTATCTTTGTCTTCTATATAAATAGTTTTCTGAGTAGCTACATTATAAACGCCCAGGCTAATATGTTCACTAGACATTCCAGCCATAGGGTAACGGATCATCTCTACTTCTGCTTCACGTTTGGTGATATCTACTAAAGGGTATTGTTTTACATCGCTATTATCATTAATATAATATGCCAGAAGTGTTTCGTTTGGAGCCCAAAAAGTTCCCTTGCTAATGCCGAATTCTCTTCTGCTTACTGACTGCCCATAAACTAAGTCGTCTGAATCTGATTTGGCAACTTCGATTCTTTCGCCAGGTGTAACTATATATAAGCTATTAGCATTCGTTACAGCAATGTTTTTTTGTGAGGAAATAGCTCTGTCAAAATTTGCATCACCTTTTTCAAAAGTAAAAGATGAACCGATAGTTTTGCTAATTATATCAAATGTGTAAGCATTTGTGCGTGTTTGGAAATAAACTCTTTTATTATCTATCCATGAAATACGGGGCATGCGGTGCAGAGTATCTTGATTTACATCGGCTAGCGATTGGTTTAATTCTGTTAAGTTTAGAATGGTTTTTTCTTCCCCTGTATCTGCATTTTTGCTGGTTAAAATACCAGTTTTCTGCTGAATGAAATTGTGTGACTCTGGTTGCCATGTACCATTCATGTATTGAGGATAGAGTTGTCTACATTGCCCAACAATGGCATCTTCCATTGTGAGTTTTTTATTTTGAGCAAAAGTTAATTGTGATAATAAAATACAACTGATAAAAAGTAAAAATGTAATTTTTCTCATCTTAGTTTTTTTGTTTCAAATTTAATATTAATATGTTAATTTCACTCAAAGAGACTATATAAGCCGCAAATAACCTTGTAGAATTACTTTTTTTTTGTTTAATTGCATAATATCATGCTTAATTAATTGCATATTAATTTTATGAAACGTGTAGTCGTATTATTATTACTGATTATAAGCACTATATTCTGGTTTTCATGTGGAGGAAATCAAAAGGCTGGAGACGACCAAATTAAAAACAAAGCATTAAATAAAGTTACTGATACCTCATTTTCCCAAATTGTTAAATTAAACAATACACTATTTAGTGTTCCATCACCTTATCAGGCTGCAATTTTTATAAACGAGCAGAATATTCCATTTAATAGTGAGATTCTCTCAGATGTTAAACGAGTGAAAGAATTTACTGCCTCATTTAAAATGGCTGCTAACTTGGGTGTTTACGGTGCTGATTTAGCCTATATTACGCTTTATGAACATTCACCAGAAGCAATGAAATATTTCAGCGTTATTAAGCTTTTAAGCGAGAAGCTTGAACTTTTGGCAGCTTTTGATAAAAGTACGATTGAACGACTTGAAAAAAATGTTAGTGATCAGGATTCAATGTTGTATATTTTGGGAAATACCTATAGAAATGCTGATGCTTATCTAAAGGAAAATCAAAGAGAACATATCGCTTCTGCTGTTATTGCCGGCGGCTGGGTTGAAAGTATGTATTTGCTTACACATTTGGGAGATGCATCTAATGAATCGTTGAAAATAAGAATAGGAGAGAATAAAAAACCGTTAGAAAACCTAATACAATTACTTGCACCATACAGTGAGAGTGGTGAGGGATTTAAGGGTTTAGTAGCTAATCTAATTAACCTTGCAAGTATATATGAAAATGTAAGTGTTACTTATGAATTTATCAGTGCAAAAACAAATCCAGAAACAAGAGTCACAGTTGTTAATAGTAAAACAAGCGTAAGTATCACCTCCGAGACAATGACTGAGATTAAAGATGCTGTTGCACAAACAAGGTCTTTTATAATAAATCAGAATTAAAAGTGTTGAAAATGAAAAATACTTTATCAGCCATATTAATCTTATTATCTTTCGCACTGAATGCTCAGCCAGTTGATTTTGTAAGTAAATGTCAAAATTATTTCGGTACAGAATTCGTGTCAGATGGCCAGCAATACAGAGCGTTGCTTTCGGGTGAGCAAGTTGCTGAATTTCATACAACTTTTTATCAGGCAAACAAATACAGGCTAGTTGCGTGCGGGGCAAAAAATAATCAGACTATTGTTTTTAATGTTTATGATAAAAACCGTAATCTCTTATATTCAAATAAGGATTTTGATAATGCTCCTTATTGGGACTTATACTTTTCAGCTACAACAGATTGTATTATAGAAGCAAGATTAGATACAAACATTCAAACCTCTGGTATAGTTTATTTACTCATAGGATTTGAAAACTAATACCCACTTAAATGAGCGAACGAATATTAAAGGCCTTGATGCAATTATTCGCAATTATTGCGAAACCTCTTGCAGATGGAAGCGATAGAAGGCTGGTTGTAAATTCGTTCCTAAATCAAATGCTTAATCAGGAGCTTGCCGATGAATATTTGCAAGTATATGATTACTATTATTCTATATACCAAAAGAAGCTTAGCGATAAACATAAAAGACAAAAAAGTATTGCATTAAGCTCTGTGAAAGTTCTTAAAATTTGTACCGAGATAAACAATGAACTTACGCACCAACAGAAACGAGTAGTGCTTTTCCGTTTATTAGAGTTTATTAAGACGGATAATGAAATAAGCGAACAAGAACTTGAATTTGTTGAAACAGTTTCATCTACTTTTTATATTCCTGAGCGGGAGTTTGTTAAAATTCAAGCTTTTGTTTTATACGAATTTGAACGCTTACCAAATTCATCACAATTGTTGGTAATTGATGATAAGCCTGCAGATGAAGATATGCTTGTTAAGCATATTCGTACCCAGGGAATGAGAGGGCAAGTGCGGGTATTTTCTATCGATGAAGCAAATATGTACGTAATGCGCTACGAGGGTGATGATGAGCTCTATCTTAATGGACAGCTTATTCAACAGGAAAAGGTTTATGTGCTTAATTTTGGTTCATCAATGCGTAATTCGCGAATCAAGCCGATCTATTATAGCGATATTGTAAGTGCTTTCAGCGACTTTACCCATGAGGATTTAATAAGGTATGAAGTACGAAAAGTATCTTTTCAATTTCCAAACGGACATATTGGACTGAAAAAAATGTCATTCAGTGAAGAATCTGGAAACTTGATAGGTATTATGGGAGCATCTGGTGCGGGAAAGAGTACTATGCTTAATGTACTGAATGGGATAAATAAGCCAACCGAAGGAGAGGTATTAATTAATGGCCATAATATTCATGAAAATGAGGACGAAATAAAAGGTCTTATTGGTTACGTGTCTCAGGACGACCTGCTAATAGAAGAGCTGACCGTGTTCCAAAATCTTTATTTTAATGCATTGCTTTGCTTTGATAAAGTACCTCGAATTGTGATACTTAAAAAAGTGGTTACAGTTCTTCAGAATCTAGGTTTGTATGAAATAAAGGATATGACTGTTGGTAGCCCGCTGAATAAAAAAATTAGTGGGGGACAACGAAAAAGATTAAATATTGCTTTAGAATTAATACGGGAACCTTCTGTACTATTCCTTGATGAACCTACTAGTGGATTATCTTCTCGGGATTCAGAAAATATAATGGACTTGTTGAAAGAATTAACATTAAAGGGAAAACTCATCTTTGTGGTAATTCACCAGCCAAGTTCTGATATTTTTAAAATGTTTGATAAATTATTATTGCTCGACAATGGTGGGTATATGATTTATTATGGCAATCCGGTTGATTCTATAATGTACTTTAAATCACGTACCCATCAGGCAGATTGGAATGAAAGTGAATGTCATTGTTGTGGTAATGTGAATAGTGAGCAAATATTTAATATTGTCGAGGCTAACGTATTGGATGAATACGGTAATTTGACTAAAACACGAAAAATTAGTCCAACAGAATGGGCTACGAAATATCTAAGATCAGACAAAAACGAATATGCATTTAGGGAGAATAAAAAAGGCACCCTTCCTAAAATAGAGTTTAGTGCGCCAAACAAGCTTAAGCAATTTAAAGTATTTGTATTGAGAGATGTTTTATCGAAAATATCAAATACGCAGTATCTTATTATTAATTTGCTTGAAGCTCCGTTGCTTGCTTTTATATTGGCCTTTATTGTAAAATTCTTTAATGTAGATGCTAATAATAAGTTTGGCTATACATTATTTGAGAATAATAATCTGCCTGTTTACATATTTATGTCTGTAATTGTGGCCATTTTTGTTGGCCTCACTGTAAGTGCTGAGGAGATAATAAAAGATCGAAAAATACTACGCAGGGAGCGATTTTTAAACCTGAGTTGGTTTAGTTATTTGTTTTCAAAGGTTGGTATTTTGTTGTTTATTAGTGCATTGCAGTCGTTTTTGTTTGTTATTGTGGGGAATTCAATAATGGAAATACCAGGAATGTATTTTCATTATTGGTTGATGCTTTTTAGCGCCTACAGCGTCGCCAATTTAATGGGCTTGATTATTTCTGACTTATTTAAAACTGTAGTTACTATTTATATTTTAATTCCGTTTTTAGTAATTCCGCAATTAATTTTGAGTGGTATTATTGTTAGGTATGACCAATTGAATCCTCGTGTGTCTTCGCCTACATCTATTCCATGGTATGGAGAAATTATTGCTGCCAGATGGGCTTACGAGGGGCTTGCAGTCCACCAATTCAAAAACAATGATTTTGAGCGTGATTTTTATCCCTATGATAAGGTAATGAGTGAAGCTACTTATCATAAGGATTATTGGCTTAAAGAGATTGAAAATAAGCTTAATGCTGTTAATCGGGAGGTTATTAAAGATAAACCATCCGCAGATCGTTTAACTTATGACTTAGGGCTTATAAGAAATGAGATTAAGGGTAAAATAGATAGACATGAGCATTTTGATTTTGCGCAAATTGATCAACTCAATTTAAATGATTTTAATGAGGAAGTAAGTAACAATCTTAGTCTTTTTCTGGTTGATATGCGCAAGTATTATATAAACTTATATAATAGCGCATCAATGCAAAAAGATCAGCTTTTGGAAGAAAAGCGGAAAGATATGCTAAGCGATGAGTTTGTAATGTTGAAAATGAAAAATGCCAATGAACAACTCAGTGAATTTGTAAAGAATAGCAATTCTTTTGACAGAATTATTGAGTATGAAGGGCGCCTATATCAAAAAATGGATCCTATATATAAGGACCCTACGCATCCTCTGGTAAGAGCTCATTTTTATGCACCATATAAGAAAGTATTTGGTAATTTTTATCCTACTTATTGGGTAAACCTTATAGTGCTGTGGGTAATGAATATAATCTTCTTTTTGATACTATATAATAGGTGGATAGTGAAATTATTTGGATGGTTTGAAAAGTTTATGGAAAGAGTCAAACGTAAATAATTTCTTTCTTTTTTTGCAAAATAAAAGTCCTATCCGAACGTGCCGGATAAGACTTTGTAATTTTTTTCTAGATAGAATTAGTCTTCTATTTCCATCATTTTAAATGGAATCTTGATAATAGATTGATAATCTTCACCAGCTTCAAGCATATCTTCATCATCTTCTTCGTAATGCCAGTTGATAACAACTTCATTGCCGCCTTTATACATTGCTTCAAGCTTCTTGAACACATCAAGGATACACTTAGAGGAACTGGTATTGAAATACTCCAGTTGAATATCCACTTCAGTCATTTCTGTCGGGGATTTCATGTATTCCTCTAACCAGTCTACTAATGGTTTGTAAAACTCGATTGAGTTTTCCGGAATTGACCGGCCTTTGATTTCAATTTTACCTTTTTCTCCATCAAAGTTTACAGTTGGCGTCTTCGGAGTACCTTCAATTTTTATTGGATCCATATTGTCTATTCGTTTATTGTTTAATCTCTATACTAAAATCAAAAAAAGATACTGAATTTTTGTGAGAATAAAAATTATATTTGATTTTACTCTCTGATTTTCTTGCAATGTCAACCAGTCCGAGTCCTCCACCACCTTTCTTACTAAAGCTCTGATTATTTAGTATGTCTTTATACATCATTTTTAACTCGTCTCGGTTATAACTATTTATTTTTTCGATATGTTTCTTTAAAAATACAGTTTTTTCTTCAGTTACAAAATTTCCTGTCGTAACTTTAAAACCTTCATTATCTTGTTTGATAAACATTACCGAATATTTTGCAGTCTTTTTCTTTGTGCCATTGAGGAATATCGCATCAGAATGATGAAATAAATTTTGTAATGATTCAATGGCAACATTGTACACTTTTTTCTTGACTTTTCTACTGAAATCTATATCTTCCAGCTTATCTTCAACTATTTGAAGTAAATCAGTGAGCATGGTCTCGGACAACTCTCCTTTGAAGGAAAATACAATATTCCCCTTACTATTTTCTGCTACCCATTTATCTAGATCAAAACTCATTTATTAATTACTTCTTTTACTATCAAACAAATATAATCAATTTTGTTTAGCCGATTATGTAGTTTAGTGTTAATGAAATATTAATTTGATTCAATATAGTAATTAATATGCACAATTAGACTGTCAATAGGATTAATTGTTTCAGTATTTTGTATTAGCACCCAATTCATATTGTATCTTTTATCTCCACAATCTCCACATTGGTGAACATCAATTTTATATTGTAAGCTATTAGAAGAACTTAAATAATTAATATCTCTTGAGTACGTTACGATACAGCCTTTTGCTAATGTTTTGGCCCCAACAAGATAATATTGATCAAAATCAATAGGCGGTCTTGATGGGTTGTCAGAGCATCCTAGGTCCGCTTGTATTGAATCATAAGTTGAAGAGGGTAATTGCGCATATGCTATAGAATCAGTTATTAAATAAGAATCTTCAGCCATAACACTATAGCATTCTTTCATATTTTGTTCTTTAATTATTAAACCTGTGTTTGATTAATAGTCTAAACAATCAGTTTCTTCTTTGCATCCCAAGAACAAAATAGCAATTGCCGATATCAGTAGTATATATTTCACGTTTTTTGTTTTCAAAGATATTAAATCATCTTGATTGTATATTATTCTAACGAATAAATAAGCTATTTTCATGTTTGCTAATTCGGTTGCTTATATTAATTGGTTAATTTTACAATATGATAGTTGCTATTGGCGAATCGGTATACGACATAATCTTTAAAGATGGAAAGCCTGTCTCTTCTGTTCATGGAGGTAGTATGTATAATGTGGCTATTTCATTGGGTAGGTCAGGTTCCAGAGTTTCATTTGCTGGTTATTATGCAAATGATAAAATAGGGAAGGCTTCTCAGGTGTTCCTTGCTGAAAATAATGTTGATACACGAAATTTTAACCTCATAAATGGCGCGAAAAGTAACCTGGCTCTTGCTTTTTTGGATAAACATGGGGTTCCTTCTTATACATTTTATCGTGATAAGAAATTATCTGGAAATACTATGAATATTAATTTCTTAGAAGTTGATGTATTTCTGGTTGGTTCTTTTTTTGCTATAAATGATGAGAATTTTTCTGCAATAAAAACATTGATCCATAAAGCAAGGGAGGATAATACCATTATTGTGTATGACCCCAACATAAGAAATCAGGATATACATAATAATTCAGAGTTAGTTGGAAGAGTAAATCAAATTATGCAATTATCAGACTTTGTGAAAATGTCTGATGAAGATGCTACACAAATTATAGGAGAGAAGAACATAAATAAGTGGCATCGGTTTATTAGTACAGCTGGAGTGAATAAATATGTAATTACACGTGGTAAAGAAACTGCAATTGCAATATTCGATGACGAAGAAATTATTTTTGATGTTCCAAAAATAGAGGTCGTTAGTACCGTTGGTGCTGGTGATGCAACAACTGCTGGTATATTATCCAGTGGGACTAATTTTTTATCTTCGCGAGATGAATTTTACAAATCTGTGAAGAGAGGAATTGAATTTGGAAGTCATGTTTGTACTTTATCGGAAAATTTCATAACTGAGGATTTTAAAATATAATAGATGGGGAAACAAAAGCTCAAGGCATATTTGAAAGATCTTGATCAAGCAGAAATTGAAGAGCAGTTAATTGAATTATATGAAACTTCTAAAGATGTAAAGAAGTATTATGATTTTTTACTCAGTCCGAAGGAGGATAGATTGGTTGATGAATGGAAATCTAAGATAAGCAAAGAGTATTTTCCAGCCCATGGAAAGCGTCGAAAAGCAAGAAGGAGTATTGGTCAAAAGGCGGTTAAAGAACTTACATTTTTGGGTGTCTCATCTGACGTTGTTGCTGATGTACGACTTTATGCCATAGAAATTGCTATTCTTTTTACTGTTGAACAAAAACGATCGGATGTGGCTTTTTATAAGAGCTTTGAGAGTCAATTTGATCAAGCATTAGCTTTTTTGAGGTATAATGGCATACTTTCTGATTTTAAACCTCGATGCTCAGAAATTGTTAATCGAGTGGAAGAAGCCCAGTGGAGCAATGCTGCTGGTTTTAAAGAAAAATATATAAATTACTACTTAAAGAAAAAAGAATGATTGTAGTTCATATTCTGATTTTACTTGCTTCATTTTATGCCCTTGGTGTAATTTGTTACAAATATTTTATCCCTGCTTTGGATAAAATCTCTAAAAAATTATCAATGCCTTCAGATGTAGCAGGTGCGACGCTTATGGCTGTAGGTTCTTCTGCACCTGAGTTGTTTATAGCCTTATTTGCAGTTTTTACTCCAGCTAGTGGAGGCGAAGCAGGTGGTCATGGTGAAATAGGAGTAGGGACCATTATTGGTTCAGCTCTTTTTAATTTACTTGTCATTTCAGGTGCTGTGGCTGTAGTTAGAACAGCTGTTATTAATTGGAAGCCTGTGATTAGAGATTTGGGCTTTTATACATTAAGTGTAGCTGTTTTGATTTTTGCATTTTTTGATGGAATAATTTATTGGTGGGAAGCGGCAATTTTTGTTGGGTTGTACCTGGTTTATATATGGATAGTCATGAAGTGGAAGCATTGGGTTAAATATGAACCTGAAGCAGAAGAACATGTGGAAGAAGTAAAAGAAGAGAAACGCAATATTATATCAATAATCTTTAATTTACTTTTCCCATTTAAACACTATATGTTTCGTTTTTTAATGAGTATTGCTTTGATAGCCTTTTTAAGTTGGGCGTTAGTGGAAAGTGCTATTGGTGTTGCCCACGCATTTAATATTCCTGAAGCTATAATCGCTCTTACAGTGTTGGCAGCAGGAACTTCTATTCCGGACTTAATTTCTTCAGTTATAGTTTCCAGAAAAGGCAAAGGTGATATGGGTATTAGTAATGCTATAGGGAGTAATGTTTTTGATGTATTAGTCGGTCTTGGCTTGCCCTGGATGGTGTTTTTGGCATTATACAACAAACCAATTCACGTTGGTAATGATACTTTGTTTACATCAGCATTAATATTAATGGGAAGTATTATATTGATGTTTTTGATCTTTCTGGCGAATAAATGGCGTTTGGGTAAAAAAGCGGGTTATAGTTTAATCGGAATTTATTTGTTATATATTGGATACGAGCTATTTAAATATTATAGTTCAGTGGCTTAATGTTTTATTATGCGGAATTTATTAGAATTTGATGATACTATTTGTGCAATATCAACAGCGCAAGGAGAAGGGGCAATAGCTTTAATTAGGTTAAGCGGAGCAAATTCCGTTAAAATAGTATCGCAGTTTATTAAATTAGGTAAGAAATCTTTTGAAGAAATTGAAAACAACTGGCAACAGTTTTCCCGATTCAATTATCAAGGTGAAACCATTGACGAGGTTATGGTAACTAAATTTGGCAACCCCAAGTCTTATACTGGTGAGGATATGGTTGAAATTGCTTGTCATGGATCGATTTATATTCAGCATCGTATTCTTCAGATTTTAGTTGGGGCTGGAGCAAGGGTGGCAAAACCTGGTGAATTTACCCAACGAGCATTTATGAATGGTAAAATGGACCTTTCACAGGCTGAAGCTGTTGCAGATCTTATCAGTTCTCGCAATCGTATGGCTCACAAGGTAGCTATGAGGCAAATGAAAGGTGAGTTCTCATCAAAATTGGAACAGCTACGCACTCGCTTAATGGATTTTACAGCCCTGATTGAGTTAGAACTTGACTTTAGTGAGGAGGATGTAGAGTTTGCAGATCGCACTCAATTATTCAACTTGCTAGGTGAAGTGGATGAAGAAGTATTGAAATTATCTAAGTCTTTTGAGCTGGGCAATGCTATTAAAAATGGAATTCCTGTAGCTATAGTAGGAGAGCCAAACGTTGGGAAGTCAACATTACTAAATCGATTACTTAATGAAGACCGTGCAATAGTGAGTGACATTGCTGGTACTACACGCGATGTGATAGAAGATACCATGGTAATTGACGGTTATGAGTTTCGTTTTATAGATACGGCTGGAATACGAGAATCTACAGATGAAATTGAAAGTAAAGGGATTGAGTTAGCCTTGAGGAAAGTATCCAAAGCTCGAGTAGTATTATATGTATTTGATGCTCGTTCAGACCAAAATGCTGTTCAGAAAGCACTGCAGCGAATACAATCGAAAGTAATAGAGGATACTCCAATAATTCCTGTAGCTAATAAAGTTGATTTACTTGAGCACAACCAGAAGCATTATGAGCAGTATTTTAGCGACGAACATGTAATTAGTATCGCAGCAAAAGAAAATCGAGGAGTTGAAGAACTTGTAAAAATACTAGTGCAGGAAGGTACTCGTGGACTTGAAGATGAAGATCAAATACTTGTAACTAATATTCGTCATGTAGAGGCTCTTCAGCATATACATCAAGGAATTGAAAGAATTGTTGAAGGCCTGCAAAATGGTCTGCCTGGAGATCTGCTCTCTTTTGAAATTCGACAGGTATTAGAATACATAGCTGATATTACCGGTCAAACAATTACTCCAGATGACGTTTTAGGTCATATCTTCCAGAATTTCTGTATCGGTAAATAGATGTAAGTAACAGTAAGTCAATAATATAACACAAATAGATAATCAAAAATTACATATTTGCAGGAAAGTCGTCTTTGAAACTTAAAAGCAAAATTATACCCGAACAGATATAAACTTTAATAAAACATTTGTTTTTATACCCGAAAAGGTATAATATTGTATTTAAATGTGGTTTTTATACCCGAAAAGGTATAGTTATGAAAAAAAAATTAGTAAAATTTGTTAAGGATCGTAGAAAAATGCTTGGATTAACTCAGGAAGAGTTAGCAGAGAAAGCAGGAGTGGGGTTACGTTTCATTCGTGATTTAGAACAGGGAAAGGAAACCCTGCGTATGGATAAAGTAAATCAGGTATTAGCATTATTTGGTCATGAATTATTACCGGTAGAAACTAAAAAACTAAGTGATGAGTAGGAAGGGTAAAGTATATTACGAAGATCAATATTGTGGTATAATTGAAGAAACTGAAACAGGATATTGTTTTACTTATGATTCAGAGTATGTTGATAATAATGAATCAAAAGCTATAAGTAAGACATTGCCATTGGTAAAGGGAGCCTATACTTCAAAGACAATGTTTCCCTTTTTCGATGGATTAATACCAGAAGGTTGGTTATTGGATATTGCCCAAAAACATTGGAAAATTGATGAACGTGATCGTATGGCTTTGTTACTTACATGTTGTAATGACTGCATCGGTGCGGTTAGTGTAAAAGCTTTAAATGAAGAAGAATGAAACGAGCATAAATTTTAACATTCTAAATTTTCGTAAAGAATGATTAAAATTATTGAGAGTTACTGAATGTATTTAAATTTTTTGAAAATTCAGAAAACAAAAAATTTCTAACAGATGAACAACAAATGTTTATATTGCTATCAAGAAAATGATTCAGGAGTAGAAGATTTTCATCCTGGATGTAGTAAAAAAATGTTTGGTACTGAAGAACCGCCAGTATTGGACTATTCTTTTTCTGAAATGGCCAAACTAGCAGAAAAAGTTATAAGCACAAGTGTTACAGTTCCAGGGGTTCAGGCAAAACTGTCTTTACATTTAGATAAAAAGGGTGGAAGACCTTCAAAATTAACATTGGTTGGTTTGTGGGGAGATTATATATTAAAAC
>PKTE01000041.1 GCA_002869335.1 Salinivirgaceae bacterium
CATGTCCTTCTTTTCCATAAATAACAATTTGAGCATCTGGATTTTGCTCGTAAAATTTCTTAACCTTTTCCTGAAGCTTTAATACAATTGGACAAGTAGCATCCACAAGATTTAATCCTTGCTCTTTTACTTTTTGATAAGTAGATGGTGGTTCACCATGTGCACGAATAAGCACAGAACCTGATTGTTTCTGATCTAAATCTGCACACGAAATGGTTTTCATACCCATACCTTCCAATCGTTTAACCTCTTCCGCATTATGCACCATTTCGCCTATAGAGCTAATTTTCTCTTTATTTGCCAGGTATTTTTCTGCCATTTCGATGGCTCTCACTACGCCAAAACAAAATCCACTTTTGGGATCAATTGTTACATGAATCATAAGGCTTCACCTAATTTTACGTAAATAATCTGCAAAGCATGTTCCAATTGTTGCTCCCTACTCATCACACTATTATCAATTATTGTAGCATCATCTGCTTTTCGAAGAGGGGCAATTTCACGGTTCTGATCGGCCTCATCGCGTTGCTTTATATTTTCTAATACTTCTTCAAAAGGCTGCTCCATACCCTTTTCTTTCAATTCATAAAACCTTCGCTGAGCTCTAACTTCTGGATCAGCAGTTAAGAATAATTTCACTTCAGCATTCGGAAAAACATGTGTACCAATATCACTACCATCCATTACTACACTATTGGTCAGACTATAATCTTGCTGCATTTTCACCATTTTTTCACGCACAAATCCGTGCTTTGCCACTTCACTCACATGACTGGCAACTTCTTTACCACGAATTTCAAGTTCTACATCCTCCCCATTCAATATCAAATGATTATCGGAAGGTTGGAATTCTATCTTAACATTCTCAACAAGCGGTTTTAAGCAATCTTTATTCACACTATCCTTTTCAACACAATTGTTTCTTAGTGCGATCAAAGCTATCGCTCTATACATGGCTCCTGAATCAATATAAACTGCTCCAAGTAGCTGTGCTATTTGCTTTGCCAATGTACTTTTTCCACAAGATGAAAACCCATCAACAGCTACCTGATATTTCTTGCTCATCAAACTATTCATATCCTTAACCTTTTTTTACAATGCAAATTTACGAAATGGTTTATCAACTGCATCAAATATATCGGATTAAACAAAAAACCTTTTGCCTTTCATTTATTGACAATAACTCGCTATTTTTGTGAAAATATTTCCGAATGACGTTACAAGTTCCCTACCAATTATTTAAATACGAACGGTTTAAAACCAACCCGGTGAGAGTTGGCAATCTAACAATTGGAGGAAATTCTCCCATTGTGTTGCAATCAATGTGTAATACATCAACCTCCGATGTGAAAGCATCAGTTGCGCAGGCCAAAGAAATATTTAATGCGGGTGGCGAAATGATACGCTACACAGTTATTCACCAAAAAGATGCTGAAGCGTTAAGAGAAATTCGAGAAGAGCTTAACAAAGACGGATATAACCAACCCATTGTTGCTGATGTACATTTCAATGCTGAACTTGCTAATATTGCCGCAAAATATGTGGAGAAAGTGCGCATTAACCCAGGAAATTTCATTGACAAAAGGGCAAAATTCGAAACAAAAGAATATACTGATATTAAGTGGAATGAAGAACTCCTGAAAGTTGAGAAGAAACTCGTTGAGCTAATTCATATTTGCAAAGAAAACAAAACTGCACTGCGTATAGGTACCAACCATGGATCATTATCTGATCGGATCATGAGTCGCTATGGCAACACAGTTGAAGGAATGGTAGAGGCAACCATGGAATTTTTACGTATTTGCAAAAAAGAAAACTTTGAACATGTGGTTGTTTCACTCAAATCGAGCAACGTAAAAGTTATGGTAACTGCATACAGAAACATTGTATCGGTTATGCATAAGGAAAACATGCACTATCCTTTGCACTTAGGTGTTACAGAAGCAGGAAATGGTTTGAGCGGACGAATAAAATCAGCAGCAGGAATAGGTGCATTACTAAATGATGGTTTAGGAGATACTATTCGGGTTTCACTAACCGAAAACCCTTCCCGAGAAATACCTGTAGCACAATCTATTATCAAGCATTTCGCAAATCGAAACGATAAAGCAACAGCACAACCAACTGACATAAAATACGACCCATTTTCAATATCACAAAGAACCATTGAAACATCCACAGACATACAAACTAAACACCCTGCCGTAGTAATTGATTTAAGGCACTTAGAAGAAATTAATGAGTGCGATATTGAAGCTTTAGGTTATAAAAAAAGTAGTGATAAATGGGAACCTAGCCGCAGAGCTGCCGAATATGCATTTGCCAATACAACCAAAATAAATACATTTGCTCCAGAAGGATTCAAATTTTTATATGAATCATATCTGGATGGCAAGCCCTGTAAAAGAACTGCTCCAATTCTAACACGAGCTGAATATTTAAAGCTTTACAAACTTACTCGCCTAAAAGAAAAATGGGTGTATTTGCGACTTAACGAGCTAACAGATGAAATGGTCGGCATTCTAAATGACGACAACCACGTAGTTATTATTTTAGAAACCACACATCCGCATGGTACAGCTGATCAACGTTCATTTTTCATGCACATGGCACAGCATAATCTGAAGCATCCGGTAATTATCAAAAGAAATTACGTAGAAGAGGACGCAACACAAATGGCCATTAAAGCTGCTGCAGATATCGCTCCACTTCTAACAGATGGATTTGGAAATGGAATCTGGCTAACCAATCCTTTTATTACAGATGCTAAAATTGTGCACGAAATAAGCTTCGAAATATTACAAGCCACAAGAGCAAGAAGCACTTCAACAGAATTTATTGCTTGTCCTTCTTGTGGAAGAACCCAATTTGACATTGAAAAGGTATTGGAAGAGGTCAAAGATCGCACAAAACATCTATATCATTTAAAAATAGGTGTAATGGGTTGCCTTGTAAATGGTCCTGGAGAAATGGCCGATGCCGATTATGGATACGTGGGGGCTGCAAAAGACAAAGTAAGCTTATACAAAGGTAAAACACAGGTTCGAAAGAACATTCCAGCAGCCAATGCTGTTGATGAACTAATAGATTTGATTAAAACCAATGGAGATTGGATTGATAAATAAAGTTAAAAGAAATGAATATAAAGAACTGGTTCAATAAATATAAAAAGCGCAAAAAATCGGCAATTATCTCTGATATAATTCTGGTAGCACTCATCATTGTGATGCTCATCCCCTCATGGAGAAGAGAAGTTGGAGCATTGATGGTACGAGTAATCATGACATCTCCTGACGTGGAAGAAACTGTTCAACAGCCTTTACCTCAAAGTGCTTTCACACTGGCTTTTGCCTCACCCGACGGGCAAGTATATCAATTAGGAAATATGCTTGACAAGCCCGTATTGCTGACCTATTGGGCAACATGGTGTCACCATTGTGTTGCTGAACTTCCTGCTTTGGTTGAGCTTCAGGAAAAGGCAGGAAACGATTTTCATTTAATTGTGCTTGTAAACGAAGATCTGGATAAAGTGCAGGCATTTTTGGATCAAAAAGGTGTGCAATTACCTATCTACAGACAAAAAAGCGCAGCGCATGAAATGCTTTACAGCAAAAAGATTCCAGCCTCTTTTTTAATTGATACGCAAGGAAATTTAAGACTAAAAGAAACCGGAGCCACAAAATGGAACTCCGGTGAATTTATCTCTTTTATTAAAAGTTTGTAAATTATTCTACAGTAACAGATTTTGCAAGGTTACGTGGCTGATCCACATTACACTCACGCATAACTGCTATATGATATGAAAGCAACTGCAAAGGAATAACTGTTGTTAAAGCAGATAGCATTTCAGTACTATCAGGCACTTCCATCACATGGTCGGCCATTCCTCTAATAACCTCATCTCCCTCAGTCACAACAGCAATAACTTTTCCGTTACGTGCTTTTACCTCTTGTATGTTACTCACAATTTTTTCGTAACTCTTATCTTTTGTGGCAATTACAATCACAGGCATATTTTCATCAATCAATGCAATTGGTCCGTGCTTCATTTCTGCAGCCGGATAACCCTCAGCATGGATATATGAAATCTCTTTCAATTTTAAAGCACCCTCTAAAGCAACAGGGAATAAATATCCACGACCTAAATAAATAGCATTTGTTGCATCTTTATATGTTTCTGCAATTGCTTTAATTGCATCGTTCTGCTTAAGAATTTTTTCAATTTTAGCAGGTATCTCTGTCAAGTCATTAATCAGGTCATTATATTTCTCTAATGACAACACACCACGTTTGTTACCCAATATCATGGCCATCATTGCCAACACAGTTACCTGAGCAGTAAAAGCTTTAGTTGATGCCACTCCAATTTCAGGACCAGCATGTGTATAAACACCTGCATCAGTTTCTCTAGGTATACTAGAACCAACCACATTACAAATCCCAAGCACTGTTGCGCCCGCTTCCTTCGCCATACGAATGGCAGCTAGTGTATCAGCTGTTTCGCCACTTTGACTAATGGCAATTACGAAATCATCTTTTGAAATAACCGGGTTTCTATAACGAAATTCTGAGCCATATTCAACCTCAACTGGTATACGCGCCAAATCCTCAATCATATACTCTCCTACTAATCCGGCATGCCAGGATGTTCCACAACCCACAATTAGAATACGTTGTGCCTTTACAAGGTCATCAATAACTTTATATAATCCACCGAGTACAATCTCAGTGTTATCTTTTGCGACACGACCACGGAAAGTATCTAAAATTGAACGTGATTGTTCAAAGATTTCTTTCAACATGAAATGATCGTAGCCATTTTTATCAATTTCACCAATATCAAGATCAAGCTCTTGAACAACAGGCTCTTGTTTTTCATCAAAAATGGTTTTCAAAACCATTTGGTCTTTCTCTATAACGGCTAAATCATCATCATTCAGGTAAATCACACTGTTGGTATGTTCTACAATTGGTGTAGCATCAGAAGCAAGAAAATATTCTCCCTTACCAACTCCAATTACTAATGGACTACCTTTTCGCGCTGCAATTAGCTTATCAGGTTCTTCAGTACTAAACACAACTAAACCATAAGCACCAATTACTTTTTTCAAAGCATAACGTACAGCCATTTCAACTGACATTTCGCCTTCATTATAAATATATGAAATTAAGTTTGCCAATACTTCTGTATCTGTATCCGAAGTAAAGGTAAAACCATGCTCTTCGAGTGTTTGCTTAAGTTTTCCGTAATTTTCAATGATACCATTATGAATTAACATAAACTTACCATCCATTGAACGATGAGGATGTGGATTAGAATCGTTAGGCTCACCATGAGTAGCCCAACTCGTATGTCCAATACCGATGGTACCCGAAACATTTCTATCAGCAATATGTGTCTCCAGATCTGCTACTTTACCCTGCTTTTTATAAACATTAATTCCTCCA
>PKTE01000330.1 GCA_002869335.1 Salinivirgaceae bacterium
ACAGTCATATCCTCTTTCCCTCCAAATCCGCCACCATTCTGAACCTGCACAGCAATTACTTTTTCTTCATCCAGCCCAAGCACTTTGGCAATTAACTTGCGATCTACATAAGCACCTTGTCCTTGTGTAAATATTTTTACGCCATCACCTTCCGGCAAAGCTACGGCTGCTTCTGTTTCCAGAAAAGCATGCTCAATTCGCTGTGTTTCAAATATATCTCCAGCTGTATATGCTGCCTCTTCAAATGCTTTGTCGACATCACCAAAATTAATAGCTACTGTTTCCAATACATTGGAACGACCTTCGTGCACTTGCACGCTATCTGGTTTGATAGCCTCATGCATATCTGTAACGGCTTCTAAAACCTCGTACTCAATTTCAATCAACTTAGCAGCTTCACGAGCAATCTCCTCTGTTTCAGCTACAACACTAGCAATCACATCACCAATATAGCGTGTGATCTGTCCAACTTTTATCATCAATGGCCAATCCTGGAATATCAATCCCTGAAACTGTTCACCAGGAATATCATCACCCGTAAAGATTCGCTTCACTCCATCTAATTGCTCAGCTTTCGAAGTGTCAATTTTTAAAACTTTTGCACGAGGATGATCACTGAAACGCAATGCTCCATGATACATACCATCAATGCGAATATCATCAACAAATTCGCGATAACCCAATGCCGTTTCTTCAGCCTGATATTTAGGATAACGCCCCCCAATGGTAGCTGATTTCTCGTATTGTTTAGGTTCTTCGCCACGCATAATGGTGAAAGTCTCCTCAATGGCATCTACAATTTTCACATACCCTGTACAACGGCAAATATTTGGTGAAATCGCTTTAAATATTTCATCTCGGGTCGGATTTTGATTTTTATTGAATAATGCTTTAGATCGCATAATCATTCCGGGTGAACAAAATCCACATTGTACTGCTCCTCGCTCAGCAAATGATTTACTGATAACTTTGGTAAAATCTTTTGGTAATCCCTCAATGGTATTTACAGAAGCACCCTCTAATGATCCCATTTTGGTTTTACAGGCAAGACGAGCTTTACCATCAATTTCAACTGTGCACGCTCCGCATGTTCCTTCGCCGGAGCAACCATCTTTTGCGGTAATAATATTTAAATCGTTGCGCAGATGTTTCAACAGCGACAATTCGTTATCGCCATTAAAAACTTGCTCATGTCCATTGAGAATATATTTTATCATGATGTCAATTTTTTCAAATTTTGAATAGTTGGGATAATAGGCTTCGGCATTTGAATCATAGGTTGTACGGACTTTAAATCTTTCAAACCACTACCTGTTAGCATTACCACATTTTTAGATTTAGATGCTAATTTATTCATTTTTTCATAATTCAACAATCCTCCAAAAGCTGTAGCTGCTGCAGGCTCAGCAAATAACCCTGTGTTTTCTGATAATATTTTCGATGCTTGCATTATCTCATCATCCGAAATAATTAAGGTTTCTCCCGCATATTTTTCAATAAACTGCTTAGCCATATTGAAATTGCGAGGAATATCTACAGAAATAGAATCAGCAATCGTTTTGCTAGGCTTCACTGAAAATGATCCAGCTTGAATATTGCGGGCAATATTGTCACTTCCTTCTGATTGCACACCAACTATAATAGGCATTTTTTCAATATATCCCAGACGCAATAGATCTTCAAATCCTTTATAAATACCAGATATTATCACACCATCACCTACTGGCACAAAAATACGATCAGGAATTTCGCCATTCATTTGGCTAAATATTTCAAATGAGGATGTTTTTTTTCCTTCAATAGTCAGCGGATTAAAAGCTGTATTTCGGTTATACCAACCTAATTCCTTTGTAGCTTTAACAGATAAATCGAAGGCATCATCATACGTTCCTGCTACCGGAATCAATGTAGCACCATACATTACAATTTGAGTCAATTTAGCCACAGGAGCAGCTGCCGGAACCATTATAATGGCTTTCTGGTTTTGTGCTGCACAAATTCCAGCTAGCGATGAACCAGCATTACCAGTAGATGCTGTTACAATCGTATCAATTCCATTTTCTTTGGCAAATGCCGAAACCACTGCAGACGCGCGGTCTTTATATGAAAAAGTTGGATTTTGAGAATCATCTTTCAATAAAACTGAAAAACCTAATTCATTGCCATCAATCTCATTTACTTCATATAATGGAGTCTGACCCACTCTTAGATTTGGAAGACTGTCCAAGCTATGAATTGGAAGTAAATCCAGGAAGTGATTTTCCTCCATATGATTAAATCCAATAGCCTTAATTTTTTCATACTGATATTCAACCTTTAATACACCTTGAGGTGGTTGCCCTTCAGAATCTTTTGAGCTACAAGAAGTACATACGTAGTGTACAGTATCAGCAGAATATTCAGCACCACAGTCAATGCATTTATAATGGAATTTATTAATCATAAGCAAATACGCAATTTAATTCATTTACAAATAAATAAAAAGTTGCACTTGTCATGCATCATGAACAAGGCAACTTTTCCTAAACAATCTATATTTGCATTACGCATTAAATGTGTAATGCTTGTTAAATGGTCGCTTCTTATGTCAATTTTAATCGATTCTTACTTTTCAACTGATGAACCTAAATCCAATTATACCTCACTATAATTAAGAAAAGCTGTTACATTATCAATTATAAAACACATCAAAACAATGAATCAAAAAACTGACAGACCATCAATCACTACAATTTCTTTAAAAGGCCTGTTCTTTCGTTGAATTCATTAATCAACTCATCCCAACGATGAACTTGATTGAAGATATTATCCCAAACCTGACGATCGTCCCACAACTGATTCAAATCTTCCAGCTCCTTTGCTTGTTGCTCAATCCAAGTAAAATATTTGAGGTTATGGATATTCTTACGATCATAGTATCCAAATTCTTTCATGTAATCAGTAGTAGATCCCATCAAACATTTTTCAAAATCACGAACCGCTTGCATATCATTATAATCACCTTTCTCTTCTCTCAATTCATCAATTCTTGATTGATACATATCAGCAGAATCAGTAGCGATTGAAACAACAACATCCTCTTCTGTCATTTCGAAATACTTAGCTGTTTTAATAGCAGATAGCATGTTTCCAATTCCAGATATTCCAATTAAATGAAGATTACTAATAACTTCCTCATCTACACCCATTGATCTCAAATAGTCATGACCTTCTTTTTCGTTGAAAAGACGTAATATGCGCATACAATCTTCATCATCGATAGCAGTAACAACATCTGTATTTTTCACATTATGAATCCATGGAATATGCTTGTCGCCAATACCTTCGATACGGTGACCACCAAATCCGTTACGTAAAATAGTTGGACACTGCAGCGCCTCTGATGCAACTACTTTAATATGTGGTGCAATCGTACGCAAATAATCACCGGCAGCAATTGTTCCAGCTGAACCTGTGGCAGAAACATAAGCTGCAAGTTTACCGTTTTCAGGTTTTACTTTATTATAAACTTCTTCAATTGCATTTCCAGTAGTATGGTAATGCCAAACAGCATTTCCAAACTCATCAAACTGATTAAAAATGATACAATCTTCGCGTGTACGTCTAATTTCCCAACACTTATCATAAATCTCTTTCACATTCGACTCACATCCAGGAGTAGCAATTACCTCTGAACCGATCTCATCGCGAAGCCATGTAAAACGCTCTTTACTCATCTCCTCAGGAAGAATCGCTACAGATTCAGTACCCATTAATTTAGAGTCAAAAGCACCACCACGACAGTAGTTACCTGTTGATGGCCAAACAGCTTTGTGATATGTTGGATCATACTCACCAGTAGTAATACGAGGAGCCAAACAACCATAAGCAGCTCCTACTTTGTGTGCTCCTGTTGGAAAATATTTACCCAAAAGCAATACAATTTTTGCTTTTACACCAGTGATTGCTGATGGTAATTCAATATAGTTTACATCACCAAAAAGCCCACCTTTATCTTTAGGTTCGTTTTTCCAGGTAATTCTAAACAGGTTTAATGGGTTAATTTCCCAAAGTCCTACATCTTTTAGTTGGTTTTTGATTTTATCTGGAATTAATTCCGGGTTCCGCTGCTGTTCAAAAGTAGGTAGAATAATATTGCGTTCTTTAAAACGATCTACCGCATTTTGTAATGCTTTTTCGTTAGTTATTTTATCAATCAGTTGAATCATTTCTTTCGATTTAGATTATTTTGCTCTGCAAGATACTAAACATATACGATAATTCCACCGCTACATTAAAACTTGGAAAAATGAAAATATATTTGCAGAATAAACAGGAAATTTTTACATTAGACAAATAAATGAAAACAAATAAAAGGAAAAGAAACCATGGCTAAACCACTCGACGAAATAGACATGAAGTTACTGAATGAGCTTCAGGCTAATAGCAGAATAACCATTCGAGAATTATCAGAGAAACTTCATTTGAGCACAACCCCCATCCATGAGCGAATAAAAAAACTGGAAAAAGGTGGTTACATTAAAGACTACATCACGCTATTAAATCCTAAAAAATTCGGAAAAAACCTGATGGTATACATTTCCGTTTCTTTGAGAGACCACACCAAATCGGCTATCGAAGAGTTCGAAACGGAAGTAAATAAGCTAAATGAAGTTATGGAATGCTACTACATCTCTGGAAGCTCAGATTACCTTTTAAAGGTGTATTGCGAAGACATGGACGATTTTCATAATTTTATCACTAATAAATTTTCAGTTATTAGCAATATCACCCAGTTCTATAGCTCATTTGTAATGTATGGCACAAAGGTGAAGTATAATTTTGAGTTGTAAATGGATCTTGGATCTGAGATATTAGATCTGCGATCTTGGATCCAACATCTTAGATCCAAGATCAAAGATCTATTCATACTCCAACTGCTTCGCACCTTCCATTATCACACTCATCTCAGCGGCTTTCCGAATGGAAATTTGCTGAGAAGTAGTTGATTTTAAGTTAACACTCACCACTCTAAAGTTGGCTTTATCGAGTTCCAGACACAACAAATCAGTCTCATATTGATAGCTATTACCTTTATCCACCAAAGAGATCAATTTACCACCATCTTTATTTAACAAAGTAGGTTCACCAGATTTACTATCCAGATAATAACCTTCGTCGGTCTCATCAAATGATGATTTGGTAACGTACATGTGTGGTTTTTCTTTGTAAGGAGCTCCTTTGGTTGGGCAGAATGTAGTACAGTTTCCACACTCGTTACAATAATTGGCTATGTTTAATATCTGATATTTCTGTTCTACCTTAAACACTTCATCTTCCGGATATGAAATAGAACCATCGATATCCACTTTTATCTTTTGCA
>PKTE01000065.1 GCA_002869335.1 Salinivirgaceae bacterium
AGAAGATACTCATTATGGTCTAGGAATGGGAATTAGTAATGTGGATGGAGATATATTCTACTATCATCCAGGCCAAGGATCTGGTATGAATGCCATTAATCTTATTTTCCCTGAAAAACAGATATCAATTACTGTTATTAGAAATGTATCAAAACCGAAAACCAGTTCAGCCGAGATTGCACTATATGCTTATTCGCAGTTGAGGAAAGATTCCGCTTCAAATGGCCACAGTGCAAATAAATAAAAAACTAACGTACCGGATTATAAGTGTAAATAGTAAATATTTGGGTTAATATTCACAGGCTTTCGTCTATTAGGGTTAAGACGATAAAACAATGCACTAAATATAATCCGGTACTTAAAGTATAAGCTATGAAAAATCTCATTTACTAAGTTCAAAGTGTCGGGTTTTTATATGTTAGTCAAAGTAAAATTTTGGGTTTAATATTCACAGGTTACTCTTCTTTTAGGGTTTGGAAGAGATTTACTTAAAGCATATAATTAATCCGACACTTGAATTGCTTTTACATTAAATAATCAAATGCTGCCTTCTCAGTTGAAAATAGGTTCACATGAAAATTAACTTGCTTAGCAGATTCTTTCCCAACTAGTAATGTAAGTGCATAATTATCAGGATCATTAACAATTACAGCATTTCTTTTTCCGTCAATAATATGCTTTATTGATTTAAGAAAAGTATCAACTGGTTCAAGCTCTTCATCAGAAAATGAAAACTTGGCTTTTCTATAATCAGTTAGTAGATTATATTTTCGTTCTGTAAATTCTTTTATGGCAAGTAACTCTCTCCAAAAATCTCCTAGCTCACTTCTTTGAATATTGCCTTTATGTCTGTGAATTACAATTTTTCTTACATGGTCTATTTCAATTGAGTAACTCATAATATGTTAATTGACAACTATGTAAATTTCAACATATAATAGAACTAAATGTTTATACTTAAAACAATTAGGCTACTTCAAAAGATCAAATAACTTTGACAATCCTTTTGAAATAGCCTAATTTGAAAAATTGGAATGATGTATTATTTATCTTTCAAAAAATTAAATACTTTTCCTTTATTTGGGCCATCAGCATAAATCAATTGAAATTGCTGTGCCGGGCTATAATTAGTATCCCACTCAACTAAATCAGTACCATTACTATTTATTTTAGCTCCTCTCATATCAATGGCTTTCCATGACTTTGTTCGTAGTACAAAGGTAGTTGGAGAAGTAAATTGAATAGCAAATTTCTGATCATTACTGCCGGTCTTATCCCAAATTTGAATTTTCTCTCCGTTTTTGCCACCTTTTCCGACAATATCAAATACTCTTCCGCCATTTTGTACCTGTACAAATATCCAACTATGGTCTCCAGATGGTTTAAACTGATATTTACGATCACCACCATTATCTAAATCCCAAATAATTAACTTCTTACCATTTTTATTGGTCTCAGCGCCCTTTCCACCAATATCCCAATACTTATTAGAGTAAGCTGCCTTTACATAAAAACTTTGATTTGCGGGAGGCATTTGCCACTTTGGAACATAAGTTAATTTCCATTGTTCATTCTCCTTACCATGTCTATCCCATAATTGTATTGGACAACCATTCTTATTAATATTACTGTGTGAAGCATCCAAATACTTTTCGGAAGCCGGATGTTGAATATAGAATGTCATAGGTGATCCGGCAAATACAAATCTAAATTGCTGTGCTGAACTACGATTCAAATCATATAGTTGCAATTTAGCACCATTTTTGGTACTACCTCCCTCAATGTCCCAAACATAGTTACTATGTAATGGCTGCACAAAGAAATAATCATCAATGTGTGATTTTATCAACATATTATATCGATCCGGATCATGATCCATATCCCACAACGTGAGATGGGCGTCTTTTCCGGCAGCCTTGTCATCTGGTCCGGGAACATCAGTATATCGATTTGCCATCACGTTTTTAAAAGCATATGTTTCAGCCGGTACATCAGCCATATCAGAAGCGAAAGCCGGTTCAAGCACCCACTGTTGATTTTTGTTGCGGGCAAATTCTTGTTGTGTAATACTCTGACTACTTCCATTGTTTGTCAGATACAAACCACTTACTTTTGCCTGTAGATAAAAGACATTAGATTTTCCTCCTACAGAAATCATTTTAAACATTTGACTTGGATTATCCTTGCCCCATTGCCACAAATGAATTTTACCACCTGCAGTTTTTGAGCCACCTGCGACATCTAGAACTAAATCACTATGTTGTGGCTGAATAAATACGTAACCTTTTTCCTTAGCCGGAATGATTTTTATAAACCGATCAATACCGCGGTCTCTTTTGTACATACTCACTTTTGTCCCTTTATCATTCTGAGCATTAAAATGATAGCCAGGGATATCAATGTACAAATCATCAGCGGCATTACTTACATAGTATATATTTTCCAACTCATTAAACTCTTCAGGAATTGGTTTTGGAACAAATGATTCCGTCATTAGCTTATTCCATAGTTTATTTCGATATGCTTTATGTTTATCTCTTTCTGCCCGAACTAACTTTCTGAATTTATTTCCACCATCACCGGCACTACTTGGTTTTAAATAGAACCTCACATAATTACGATCTCCAATGATACGCTCCCAATCTTTATCAATCTTAGTACATAATTTGTCCCACTCAGGTTTTACCATTTTACTTCTTAAAGCTTTAGTTTCAGCCTCATCAGCACCAACAATTCTACTAAGTTTAGGAATTACATCATAATAAAACTTCTCAACAGCCTCATTAGTTCCTTTCAACATTGGTTTAGAGAGCTTTTTAGCTCTTTTAGGAACACATTTATTATCACAATCGCTTTTAGAGTGAAAAGCATGATCTTTTACAATAATTGCTTCATCTGCTAATTTTCCTACAGTACCAATTGCAGATTCAGCTACTTTCATTGAAGCTTTGCCTGCTTTCTCCACTTTATGAGCTACCTTTTTGCCCATTTCAGTCACCTGGTTCAGACCATGTTTCTTGATTTCATTTACAATTTTGTCTACAATTGCCTTTGGATCAACGGACCCTTCAGCTTTCAAAACCACTGATTGCCCTAATACAGCAAAATGAATATTCGTTTTTCCTGATAACACTAACGATTGATCTGCTTTAAGCATCAAATATATTCTTTTCAATTCTAGTGTTTTCATTATCTGACCTAACACAGGACCAAGAGCAGGTATTTTCTTTAATTCCTTTTCTATTTCTTTTCTTAAACTTCCTTGTTTAAAGTCAAGCTCCAAATAAAAACCTTTTTCTGTACTTGCATAAAAGTCAATAGAACCAGACATCATTGATGAAAATTTTACATCACCGCGTAATGCAAAACCTTGCTCAATTTCAAACTCACCAACTTGTCCACCGTTAGGAGAAAATAACACATATGCATCTTTTATGTAAATATCATTAGGAAAGATATCAGGCACTTTCAATTTAAATCCCTCACGCATAATGGTAGTCATATCATTCATTGTCATCTTGTTACGATGAGCTTTAAAGGCTAACTCTCCATTAGCGGGCGATATTGCTACCATTATTCCAAACTCGAGACTAAACAAGTTGGCCTTTTCAACACCAAAACCCAGTGTCGTTGGTGACGGACTTCCTGGTATCCAGCCTAACGAAAGAGCTGCATTCTCCAACCGGATAGCATCTTTATCGAAATATTTTGACATTCCAAATGGATTAGACCATGTATCTACCATGCTTCCGCTGGCAATAATTTCTTGCGTAATTAAGTTGTAAGAAAGTTCGAACACGGTATTTAACTCAGGATCCCATTTTGTGGGCTTCATCATCATATTTGCCTTAACGCTAATACCAGCACCTATACCATCATTACCAGCCAAAAGCTCAAGCTTATCCATTCGCATTGTGGTTCCTGATTTTTTTGAAATCTCTATTATTTTAGGATTTGCTGAATAATCAAGTGCTGCTCCTAATGCGAAATTTGTTCCATCAATATGCACGCTAACATCAATAAATGGCTCATTAATTTTTAAAAATTCTGTTAATAACTTAAGCTTACCTTTGGTATCTGCTTTAGCATTGATATAGAAACCGTCATCTGAAATTTTCAGGAATATATCCTGAAGCCCCATGTTATCCATCACCTTAAAACCAGGTACATTTTTCAGCTGGTCTATATTGGCAGAAGCTTCAAGGGCAAGTGGCTCCAAAGTTCCTTTAAAATCGTAAGTGCCAATTTTATTGAGTTGTAACTGATAGCTATCTCCAACTTTAGCAACCGGAATCTCTCCAATTCCCGGAATATTAATCTTTTGTTGGGCAAATAATTGAACAGATGCTATAATAATAGCAATCAATAATAATGTAAATCTTTTAATCATGATGCAGTAATTAAATTAGTATTTCATTTTGGTAGCCTAAAATACCCAGAACTTTTATAAAAATCTGCGCAACAATACCTGTTTAAAAAAACATCTATAAATTTAGAATGAATAAAAATAACTGTTATTGGCATCTGGGAAACAAAACCAACAGATTAACGTTATTAGATTGTTTGACAATTCATTCATTTTAGATTGTATTTTATTGTATATATTGCACAACTATATTTTTAAAATTATTATTTATGGCAGACGATATTATTTTAGTAGATAAGGAAGACAATCAGATAGGAACCGGGGAAAAAATGGAAGTCCACCGCAAAGGAATTTTACATAGAGCCTTTTCAGTATTTGTATGGAATGATCAAGGTCAACTCATGTTACAGCAAAGAGCACTATCAAAATACCATACGCCCGGATTATGGAGTAATACTTGTTGTAGCCACCCAAAACCAGGTGAAAATACCATTGAAGCTGCAAAACGTCGTATGCAGGAAGAAATGGGATTTGATTGTGACCTAAAAGAAGAGATGAGTATTATATACCGATCTCAGTTTGACAACGATCTTATTGAGCACGAATACGATCATGTTTTCTTTGGAACATATAATGGAGAACCCAATATCAATCCAGAAGAAGTAAATGCATGGAAATGGATATCTATTAACGATCTATTAAACGATGTAAAAGCCAATCCGGATAACTACACCGTTTGGTTTAAAATTATATTGGATAGATTAAGGAATGAGAATGTGTTTTAAGAGCTGAGAGTAGAATTCAAAAGAAGGTTTTTTGAACCATTAAGAAGTTAAGATTATTAAGCTAGGTAATTACCTTCTTAACTATCCTTAACTTCTTAATGGTTTTCTTAATTTTGTATTTGAAATAAATCATATAGAATGACTGAACCCGAATTACCATCGAAACTTTTGGAGCAGGCAGTAAAAGAGATGTCGCGTTTACC
>PKTE01000276.1 GCA_002869335.1 Salinivirgaceae bacterium
GGATGATGCTTTTGAACAATTATATTCGCTTTGGAAAATTGTGAGAGCTTCTGATGATCCAGCAATCTTGAAAGATTGGAGGTACCTGCAAACGAGCGATCACTTCTACTATATGTGTACTAAA
Source organism: Salinivirgaceae bacterium (assembly GCA_002869335.1). Taxonomy (GTDB): domain Bacteria; phylum Bacteroidota; class Bacteroidia; order Bacteroidales; family Salinivirgaceae; genus Salinivirga. Next base: position 125 of record PKTE01000276.1, read on the forward strand.
TGGTTCTCAGATGGAGATGTCCATAAGTATTTTAACCCTTATGATTCTCCTTATGAGGCTTATATGAATTTCATGAATATTTTAAGCGACTTCAAGATCAGATTAGGTGCAGCTGCTGATGAAAAATCAGAAATTGAGCGTCTAAGAAAACTGACTGAACAGCAGGAAGAAAAAATTCGGGAATTAAATGAGAAGATAGGTGAAGCGCACAGAAAGTAAGTGCTTCCAAAATTTTTCTCTGAGTATTATTTATGTTTCGCAATAAGGTTAAGTTGATTTTACTATGCTTAATCTTTAGCTTATTTATGATTTTAAAAATTTATTAAGATGTCTAAAACCAGACAACCAGATTACTTGTTTGAAACAAGTTGGGAAATTTGTAATAAAATTGGTGGTATACACACTGTAATTGCTACAAAAGCGCAAATTTTAAAAAAAGAATTTGGCGACCATTTAATTATGGTTGGACCAGATACAATGCGCAATGTTGAAGGAAATAAAGAATTTGAGGAGGACAGAACATTATTCCCTCAGTGGTTATCAGTTGCACATCAGGATGGTTTTCGCGTGCGTACCGGACGATGGAAAATAAAGAGTAGCCCTATAGTTATTCTAGTGGATTTTACCACTCTAATGGCTGATAAAAATAAAGTGCTGGCTGAGCTTTGGGAGGATTTTCATGTGGATTCTATTGCTGGACAATGGGATTATATTGAACCCGCTATATTTGGTTTTGCTGCCGGTAAAGTTATTGAGCATTTTGCTGAATATCATTTGTCTCCGCGACATTCTGTTGTGGCGCATTTTCATGAGTGGATGACCGGTAGTGGGGTTCTTTATTTGAATAAGCATGCTCCATGGGTAGCTACAACCTTTACTACACATGCCACTACCATAGGTCGTTCGATTTGTGGTAATGGAATTCCGTTATATAAGAATATGGCCAATCATGATGTTGATCATTATGTTTCTCGTTTCCAGATGACTGCAAAATATTCGCTTGAGAAGAATGCTGCACATCATGCCGATGTATTTACAACAGTTAGTGATATCACAGCTGAGGAATGTAAGTATTTGCTTGATGAGGAGGTGGATTATGTGACTCCCAATGGGTTTGATATGCGAATTGTCCCTGAAAAAGAACAGTTTGATCTGAAGAGAGAGGCTGCAAGAAATAAACTGTTTGAAATATTGGATACCCTTTACGGAAAAACCATTGACAGAAATGCAATGGTTGTCCTTACCAGTGGTAGATATGAATGGCGTAATAAAGGTATTGATGTATTTATAAAAGCCCTTGAAAAGTTAGTTGAAAGCAATCCAAATAGGGATATTATTCCTTTGTTTTTAATTCCTTCTGGACATGGAGGAGTAAGAAATGCATTGATAGATGCCCTTCAGGAAAGTAAAAAAGATGGTCTGGAACAACCATTTTTAACACATGTGTTGCATAACCGTGATCACGATCCAATTGTGAATCACCTTTGTGATTTGAAAATACATAAAAAAGGTTCCATTTATCCATTATTTGTACCCTGCTATCTTAATGGTGCTGATGGACTCTTCAATCTGGATTATTATGATATGTTAACGGCTGCCGATCTTGGTGTTTTCCCTTCATATTATGAACCATGGGGATATACTCCATTAGAATCAATGGCATTCGGTATACCTGCAATAACAACTAGTTTAGCAGGATTTGGTCTTTGGATCGATAAAGATGGATTAACCATTGATAAAGGTGCTTCCGTTATAAAACGTAATGATGACAATGATGAGGAAGTAATAGATGCACTTGTAAGTGATTTGATCACTTATTCAAAATTAGATGAAAAAAAGGTACAAGCTGCCCGAGATAGTGCAACGGAAATTGCCAAAGGAGCTTTGTGGACAAACTTAATTGATAAGTACGAATTAAGTTATGCTGATGCCGTTGAGAAAGCTTCTGGAAGGCATCGTAAACCTCGTGCACGGAAAGAAATTGATAGACCACAGTTATATAGTGATAAAATCAATAATGAACCGGGCTGGAAAAAAATGGTTGTTCAAAGTTGCTTACCTGATGAATTGAGTGGGTTGCTAGATATTTCACAGAATTTATGGTGGACATGGAACTTTGAGGCAATTCAGTTATTCAAATACATGGATGAGGAGCTTTGGTACGCCAATGATCGAAATCCAATTGCTTTGCTAAATAAAATATCGAAAGATAAGTTAGTTGCATTGGTTGCCGATAAGAACTTTATGAAATCGTATGAGAAGGTAAAAGCTTCTTTTGAAGAATATGTAAATCAGAAGTCTGATACATCACATACTATCGCATACTTTAGCATGGAATATGGATTCCATGATAATATTAAAATATATTCTGGAGGTTTAGGAATTTTGGCAGGTGACTATTTGAAAGAAGCCTCTGATAATCAGGTTAATTTGATTTCTGTTGGGTTCTTGTATCGCTATGGCTATTTTAGACAACAAATGACGCTTAGTGGCGAACAACAAGCTATTTTGGAACCTCATAATTTTAATGATTTACCTGTATCACCTTTAAAAGATGAAGATGGTAACCCAATAATGGTTGTGGTGAATTTCCCTGGACGTGCCGTATATCTGAAAGTATGGACATTAATGGTAGGACGTAATCCATTGTATTTGTTAGATGCTGATATTGATTTTAACAGTCCACAGGACCGTACCATTACTCACCAGTTGTATGGTGGTGATTGGGAAAACCGATTGAAACAAGAGGTTGTGCTTGGGTTTGGTGGTATAAGATTGCTTAATCACCTTGGATATAAAATAGATACTTTCCACTTAAATGAAGGTCATGCTGCATTTATCAACATAGAGCGAATGGCTAACCTTGTTGAAGATGAAAAATTATCATTTGACGAGGCACTTGAAGTGGTTCGTAATACTTCGTTATTTACGACACATACACCTGTACCAGCTGGTCACGATGTTTTTAAGGAGGATTTACTTCGTATGTATATGAGACATGTGCCTGATCGATTGGGGATAAGTTGGGAAGATTTGATGCAAATAGGTAGAATGAATCCTGTTGATTATAATGAACCATTCTCAATGAGTGTGTTGGCAGCTAATACTTGTAAAGAAATGAATGGAGTATCAGAATTGCACGGAATTGTATCACGTGAGATGTTCCAAAAACTATACAAAGGGTATTTTGCAAATGAATCTCACATAGGTCATGTAACCAATGGAGTTCATTATCCAACCTGGACAGCCAAAGAGTGGAAAAAACTACATAATGATTATTTTGCACCAGATTTTTATAAACATGTTGATAATCGTGAATTATGGAAGAAAATCTATGATGTGCCTGATGAGGAGATTTGGACCATTAGACAATTGTTGCGTCAAAAGTTAATTGACTATATTAAAGAGCGTTATGAGGATAATTGGGTGAAGCGTAATGATAATCCAAAGCGCATTATGCAAGTGTTGAATACCATCAATCCAAATACACTAACTATTGGATTCGCACGTAGATTTGCCACATATAAAAGAGCCCACCTGTTATTTACCGATACAGAAAGGTTAAGTCAAATTGTAAATAATAGTAAAATGCCGGTTCAATTTGTATTTGCCGGCAAAGCTCACCCTGCTGATAAAGCTGGTCAAGATTTGATAAAACATATTATAGAGATATCGCAACGTCCAGAGTTTGTAGGGAAAATTATTTTCATAGAAAACTATGATATCCAGTTAGCTAAACGATTAGTAAAAGGTGTGGATATATGGTTGAATACACCAACTCGTCCGTTGGAGGCTTCTGGTACCAGTGGAGAAAAAGCAACTATGAACGGTGTATTGAATTTTAGTGTATTAGACGGATGGTGGCGTGAAGGATATCAGCCTGAAGCCGGTTGGGCATTGCAGGAAGAACGCGTTTATGAAAATCAGGAGTTTCAAAATGAGTTGGATGCTGTAAATATTTACGCCATGTTTGAAAACCAAATTGTGCCATTATTTTACGATAAAGGAGAAGATGGAATACCACACAACTGGATCAAGTATATTAAAAATAATATAGCACATATTGCACCTGAATTTACTACGCATCGTATGTTACATGATTATATAAGGAACTTCTACAATCCATTGTTTGAGCATGGAAAAGAAATTCGAAAAGATAATTATGCACGAGCAGCTGAAATTGCAATTTGGAAGCAACATATTTACGAAGCCTGGGAAGAGATTGAAATAGTAAATGTAAATTTCCCTGATACTACTAAACATGACTACCACTCAGGTAATAAGTATCGTGGAGAGGTTGTTTTAGGACTTAAACGGATGAAGCCAGAGGAGGTCGGTATTGATATGGTATTAACTTCTAATAGCAATCAAATGATTGAGGCAGAGGAGGTTTATGAGCTTAAGTATGAGAAGACAGCCGATGATTTGTATTTCTATTCAGTTGATATTGAATTAGATGATCCGGGTATGTTTGAATATGGAGTACGAATGTATCCAAAGAGTGATTTGTTGAAATACAAAACAGAATTAAACATTGTAAGGTGGATATAAAATAGAGAAGGCTGTCTCACTTGAGACAGCCTTTTTTTTGGTTTGAATTTTAAATTGGTAAAGAGTAATTTTAGAATATTCATAACAATATAAGTCTATTTTCACATCTCTTATTCTCATTTGACAATTGTTAAATTCAATGAAGATGTAATTTTTATAAATCATCTAATTCAGAAAATAATTTCTTAAAATCCTTAATATATATTATTTATAGAGATATATAAATTAGTATATATTAGTTTTGGGTTTATATGTAACAAAACTTAATATTTTTCGTAAAATTTAGCATTTGATTAACAAATTAAAATGTGTAATTTAACAGACTATTTATTAAACCTACAAAGTATATTTTTATGAGGTTATTATCATCATTAGCGTTATTGATTGGACTATTATTAATCGGATTGAATGGTAATTCACAACCATGGAAATCGAAGTTACCAGCTAAAAAAGAAAATAATTATACTTTTTTTGATTATCAGAATGCGTTTAATGAATATTGGAATGGATTTAATGTTCAAAACGGATATTATTTTGATGAAAAAGGTAATAAGCGAAAAGCTGCGGGTTATAAACAATTCAAACGTTGGGAATACATGATGCAATTTAAAATTGATGAGCAAGGGAATAGAATACCAGCAGATCA
>PKTE01000357.1 GCA_002869335.1 Salinivirgaceae bacterium
ATTCTTTGCATTGTATGCCAATGTGGATGGCTTTACGTACAAAGAAGATGAAATTCCGGTTGAAAAGCGTCCTGAAATAGACCGTTGGGTACTTTCATTATTGAATACACTGAAAAAAGATGTGTTGACACACTATGAAAATTATGAACCAACACGCGCAGGACGATTAATCGACGAGTTTGTAAACGAAAACCTTTCAAACTGGTACGTTCGTTTGAACCGTAAACGTTTCTGGGGTGGAGAATACAACGACGACAAAATTGCAGCATACCAAACGCTATACACTTGTTTGGAAACTGTAGCAAGACTAGCATCACCAATTGCACCATTTTACATGGACCAATTATTCCGCGACTTGAATGCTGTAAGTGGAAAAGACACTACAGAATCAGTGCACCTTGCCTACATGCCTGAAGTTGATGAAAAACTCATTGATAAAGCCTTAGAAGAACGTATGGACATTGCTCAGCGTATTTCAAGTATGGTTTTGAGTTTACGCCGAAAAGTGAACATTAAGGTGCGTCAGCCACTTCAGAAGATTATGGTTCCAATTCTAAATACTGATACCAAAAGTCATATTGAAGGAATTGCCGATATTGTAAAAACTGAGGTAAACCTAAAAGAAATTGAACTTTTGGAAGACACTTCAGGTGTATTAGTGAAAAAGATCAAACCAAACTTCAAAGCTTTAGGACCAAAGTATGGTAAACACATGAAAGCCATTTCTGCTACAATCAATCAAATGGATCAGGATGCCATAGCCACTTTTGAGCGTGATGGCAAATACAATATTGAAGCAAACGGAGAGCAAATTGAGCTTTCACTTGAAGATGTAGAAATTGTATCAGAAGATATCCCGGGCTGGTTAGTTGCCAACGACGACAAATTGACTATAGCATTGGATATCACTATTACTGAAGAGCTTAAACAAGAAGGTCTGGCACGTGAATTTATCAATCGTATTCAAAACATGCGAAAAGATGAAGGATTAGATGTTACATATAAAATTAATTTGTATATTGGCAAACACGAAGCTATTAACAAGGCGGTTGAGACCTATACAAAATATATAGCAACCCAAACCTTAGCACGTGAAATTACGTTAATGGAAAAAATGCCTTCAGATAAGGCGAAGGAGGTGGAAATTGACACTTATGTGAAGACCACTATTTTAATTGAAAAGGTTTAATTACCCCCATAAAAAACGGAGGAGATATGACTGACAAACAACGTTATTCTGATGATGAGTTAAAAGAATTTAAAGCATTAATTCTTGAAAAACTCGATAAAGCAAAAAAAGATTACGAAGACTTACGAGCAACCTTATCGCATGCCGATGGTAATGATATTCAGGACACTTCACCTACTTTTAAAGTATTGGAAGAAGGAGCATCTGTATTATCAAAAGAAGAAACCGGAAAATTGGCCCAGCGTCAGTTGAAATTTATTCAACACCTTGAGGCAGCATTAGTACGCATCGAGAACAAAACCTATGGAATTTGCCGTGAAACAGGTAAATTAATCTCAAAAGAACGTCTCAGAGCAGTACCACACGCAACTTTAAGTATTGACGCTAAGAAAAATCGCGGATAATTCGTACAGTCATATAAAATTTTAATAAGCAGGTGAAAGCCTGCTTTTTTTTATGCAAAGAATTTGATTGAACCATTATGGATAACATTGAAAAGTTGGCGGAATGATAATATCAATAAACTCCTCAATTATAATTTTTATTTTTCAATGATTTATTTCCTTTGTCTCAAGCCGACGGGCTCTTCATTTTTGATGCCCCAAAAACGAAGCAAAAAGGGCTTGGCTTCGTATTTTAAACGACCTTCTTTTCTTTTGATTTCTAAATTAAAAAAACTCAATGATGCTAGTTTAGTGTTTTCTTTCAATTATAAGTTGTTGCGCATCATTTCATACAGTTTTTAATTTGCCTTCGGCCGAAATCTTCAAGAAGAAGGTGCCCGTTTAAAAAACTTAGGCCGATAGAACATATCCTTCTAAGAATAAATATAACTTCATTTCTTTTGAATTAACAACCCTGAAAGGGTTTAACTAATTTAGCCTCGGGTAAGCTATGTTTGCTGAAGCATTAGCGAAAGTAAACAGCGTCACCCGAGGTTAAATTGAAACAACTCCATCTCGCCGTCAGAGAATGTAAATTGAAAATATAAAAAGCCATCGGCGAAATTATTCCATGGTAAATCAATATGAAATTGAATTATTAAAATTTAAAACCACCAGAAATATGAAATATGCATTTATTTCTATTTTCCAATCAATTACCTTTATGACAACGCTTTAACAACATCATCCGGAGTGAAAACACGCTCATTTTCAGGTAAAGTATGTCAATAAATGCGATTTAACAAAAGAGCCAAAATTACGCGCCGATTTTTTATTTGAGGAAATGTATTTGCTTTCTTTTCTAAATTTTTCAGATCAATTCCAAAAAAAATATTCCCTATATTTGACCCCAATTTTCTCAACAATTTACCGTTAGAATTAAATGATTCGAAAACTATTACCCATATTAATATTTACTACCATCATAGTGCTGGACCAATGGCTTAAGCTATGGGTTAAAACACACATGATGCTGGAGCAGGAATTTCCGGTTGTGGGCAATTGGTTATATTTTCATTTTACCGAAAACAAAGGAATGGCTTTTGGGATTGAATTTGCCGGAGTTTGGGGTAAATATTTACTAAGTGGCATCCGCATTTTGGCTGTTATTGGACTTACCTTTTTAATTGTAAGATTAGTAAAAAAAAGAGCCAGCATTGGTTTAATTGTAGGTATTTCCTTAGTAGCAACAGGTGCATTCGGAAATATCATTGACAGTGCTTTTTACGGATTAATTTTTACGGATAGTTTTGGGCAAATTGCACATATAGTTCCGTGGGGAGAAGGCTATGCTTCCTTTTTACAAGGTAAAGTTGTAGATATGTTTTATTTTCAGGTAGCAAGTTTTCACCTTCCTGAATGGTTCCCTTTTTGGCCAATGAAACACGTTTTACTTTTCAGGCCCGTTTTTAATATTGCTGATTTTGCCATTACATTTGGAATACTTTACCTTCTAATTTTTAGAAGAAAAGCATTGAGAAAGGCTCTGGCATTTTAACCCCATTTATTCGCAAATATCTGTTTAAGAACACAAATTCAATAGTGTTTGTAACCTTTTATCATATTATCTTTCTTATAGTTGTAACAATTTGCTATTTTAGCCTGAATTATTCCAAATGATTGTAAAACAAACATAGACACATGAAGAAAAAAGGCCTCATTTGGGGAGGTGCACTATTAGCACTACTCGTAATTATATGGATATCTTTTGGATCATCCGATCAAAAAACTGCCGAAAAAATATACTATTCTGTTAAACAAGCACCTTTCAACATTGTGGTAACCACAACCGGAGAGCTCCAGGCTGAAAACAGCATGGAAATATCTGCGCCTTCCGGTTTAAGAAGTAGTCGGATTTACAATGTTAAAATTACGGATCTTGTTCCTGAAGGAACCATTGTGGATTCAGGTGAGAAAGTTGCTTCGCTGGATCAATCAGAGATATCAAAAAAACTGAATGATCTTAATACAGAATACCAAACCAAACAAAATCAATTTTTGCAAACCAAGCTTGATACAACTCTGGAAATGAGGCAGGCCAGAGACGAACTTATCAACTTAAATTACGCACTCGAAGAAAGCAAAATAAAATTGGAACAATCTAAATTTGAACCACCTGCAACTATTAGACAGGCAGAAATCAATATGGATAAAGCCAAAAGAAATTATGAGCAGGCAGTTGAAAACTATAAAGTTAAAAGTAGTAAAGCTTCAGCCAAAATGCAGGAAGTTGAATCAGATTTAGCCAAAACAGAAAGAGAACAAAAAGAGATGATGGATCTTATAAGTGAATTTACAATTAAAGCTCCTAAATCAGGAATGGTAATCTACAAAAAGAACTGGAACGGCTCTAAGCGCAAAGTTGGATCTAATATCAGTCCGTGGGATCCCATTGTAGCAACTTTACCTGATATGTCTAGCATGATATCACGTGCTTATATTAATGAAGTTGACATCAGTAAAATCAAAAAAGGACTAGAAGTACGCATTGGAATAGATGCATTTCCAAATAAAAAATTTAAAGGTGAAATTACAGAAGTGGCAAACGTTGGTGAACAGCGTCCTGGTTCAGACGCCAAGGTTTTTGAGGTAACTATTTTATTAAAAGAATCAGACCCTGTGCTAAAACCCGGAATGACCACGAGTAACGAAATATTGGTAGCACAATATGAAAACGTTTTAAGCGTACCCATTGAAGCTATTCTGGCCACTGATACCGCCAGCTATGTTTTTGTAAAGCAAGGTGTTGGACTTGATAAAAGAGAAGTGCAGACCGGACCTTCTAACGACAACTTTATGATCATTGAAACCGGAATTGAAGAAGGTGAAGAAGTAACGCTTAACCTGCCCGAATAACACATGAATCGTATTCTATTAGATATAACGATAGCCCTTGAGGCCATTTTAGCCAACAAGGTTAAAACAATATTAACTGCACTGGGAATTATTTTTGGAGTTGCTGCTGTTATTACAATGCTGGCAATTGGAAACGGGGCCCAACAGGAAATATTGAATCAAATGAAGCTGGTTGGGGTTAATAACATCATTATTCAGCCCATTAAACCAGACCCAAATGAGGATCAGAACAACAAGGATAAACAAAAATCATCCAAGTTTACTCCGGGACTCACAATAAACGATGTGCACGGCATAAAATCCGTTTTACCTTCTGTGAAAGATGTCTGCCCGCAGATTATCGAAAATAAAACACTGATAAGAAATGGAAAATCAGCGCCTGTTAAAGTAATAGGAACAGACAACAGCTTTTTTTCTTTATTCAATAAAGAACTAAAAACGGGAAGACTATTTAACGAATTTCAGCAGACTCATGGGCTACCTGTTTGCATTGTAACAGATCAAATAAAGGTATCTGTATTTAACAATCAAAATCCCATTGGAAAAGAGATCAAATGTGGTGACATCTGGCTTACCGTAATTGGCGTAATTGAACAAATTAAAATTGATAATAATAGTAGCGAACTCGGCCTTGTAAAAGACAATAGCGTTGTATATGTGCCCACACAAACCATGTTACTGAGATTCGTTAACCGTGCTTTGGTTACCAAAAAAGAGATTGAAGAAGAGAACATGAACGATGACGAGGAAGAAGTGACAAAAACCTATCAAAATTACCACCAACTTGATAAAATTATAGTGCAGGTTAAGGAGAGCGAGCAGCTTAAACCTACACAAGCTGTATTATTCAAAATGTTGGAACGGCTTCACAATAACGTGGTTGATTTTGAGATTATTGTTCCAGAATTACTCTTGCAACAGCAACAAAAAACGCGTGATATTTTCAACATGGTATTAGGTGCCATAGCAGGTATTTCACTTTTAGTAGGTGGAATTGGCATTATGAACATTATGCTTGCCACAGTAATGGAGCGATTCAAAGAAATTGGTATTAGAATGGCTGTGGGTGCTAGAAAAAAAGATATTTTGACACAATTTGTTGCTGAAGCAGCCTTGATCAGTTTAAGCGGAGGAATAATAGGCGTAATGCTTGGTATTATTTCATCTCATTTTGTATACTCTGTTACTGGAATCATTACCATTGTCTCCGGATGGTCAGTAATTATCTCATTTGGGATATCTGTAGCCATTGGAATTATTTTCGGGTATATGCCTGCTCGCAAAGCAGCCACACAAGACCCAATTGTTTCATTAAGAAGCGAATAACAATGAAAAAAATCCTTTCACTCATTATTTTAATCTCCATATTATTTAGCGCAAAATACACTGAAGCGCAAAACAAAAAAGTACTGTCTATAGACCAGGTAATTGAGCTGGCAGTAGATCAAGCGCCAAGAGCCATAATGGCTCGCCATACTTTTAGAGCATCTTATTGGAGTTTTAAATCCTACAGATCCAATTACCTGCCTTCGCTTACGCTTAACAGCACCCCTCTTGATTTAAATCGTAGTTTTGAATCTATCACGCTTGATGATGGTAGTGATGGGTTTGTGGAACGCAGTTTATTTTCCAGTAGTGGTAATCTTGAAATAACCCAGCGAATAGCCCCAACTGGTGGGGATTTATTTGTAAGTACTTCGCTTGAAAGAGTTGAGCTACTAACAGACGAGCAAATAACTACTTACTTGATAGCTCCTGTAATGGTTGGATATCGCCAACCGCTCGTAACTTTTAATGCATATCGTTGGGAACGCAAAATTGAGCCTTTGCGTTATAAAGAAGCCAAAAGAGAATACTTATCATCACTAGAGGATATATCAAGAATGGCCATTAGCTATTTCTTTGACCTTTCATTAGCTCAAATCAATAAAGAAATAAGCGAAAGTAACTTTTACAATAACGACACCCTTTACAAAATAGCACAAGGAAGATATAACATGGGAACCATTGCAAAAGATGAACTGCTGCAAATGGAGCTTAGCTTTCTCACTTCCCGAAAGGCTTTTAACGAGGCTGACCTCAACTTACGCATTGCCAGATTTAATCTTCAATCATTTCTAGGCATTACAGATGATACTGAATTATCGTTGATTATCCCATCTGACATGCCCCAATTTGAAATTAATGTTGATACAGCACTTCAATATGCCTATGACAACAATCCCCAAATGATTGCTCTGGAGAGACAAAAAATTGAAGCCGACAGAGATGTAGCTGAGGCAAGGGCCAATAACCTTTTCAATGCAAACCTGAATGCAACCATTGGGTTAAATAAATACAGCCAAAACCTTACAAACACTTTTAATAACCTTGAAAACTCACAAATGGTATCTGTGGGCATCTCCATACCTATTCTAGATTGGGGAGTTGGAAGAGGGCGTTATGAAATGGCTAAATCGCAAAGAGAACTCAGTTTAATAAATATAGAACAGCAACAAGTTGACTTTGATCAGCAGGTTTTCCTTGAGGTGGCAAAATTCAATATGCAAGATGAGCAATTACTCATAGCTGCCAAGTCAGACACCATAGCCAAAATACGCTACGACATTACCAAGCAGCGATTTAAAGTAGGTAAAGTAAGCATACTGGATTTAAATGTAGCTTTGCAGGAAAAAGATGTAGCGCGTCGCGATTATATATCAGCTCTACGAGAGTTTTGGCAAAATTATTACCGAATAAGGGGATACACTTTATATGACTTTATAAATAATGAAAAGTTAGATGTCGACTTCGAGCAATTAATTGAAAATTAGGACTATAATGATAAAAACTTCTATTATAATATTACTTTTAATATTATTCAGCACACCAGCTTTCTCTCAGGAAATTATTTCAGATGCTAAAATAAAATTCGATCTACCTAATGAAAAATGGGCATTAAAAAGCCAAAAAGAAGTGAACGGCAAAACACTTTTTATTTATAAAAGAGATCCTATACAATATAAAAGAAGAAGTATTATTCCCAACATTTCAATAATTACAGAAAGCGTTAATGATAGTGCTGATGCTGTTACATACTCGATACAAAAGAGAATGCAAGCTCCTTTTAACATCGAGAAAGTATTTACATGGGAAGATGAAACTATCAAATTTCAAAATGCCATAGGTTATTTAGCAGCATATGAAGATCAATATGGAAAACATAAAATATATGTTATACATGCTATAAACAATGGAATAGGATTGCAATTTTTCTTTGATGTAACAGAAGATGTGTTTAAGAAAGTTAAACCGGAATTTCAGGCAACCATGAAATCAATTTCTGAAATAGAATAATATCAATTAAACTAATTCAACAGGTATTGAGAAAGAAAACACAGAACCTGCACCTAGTTCTGATTCTAAACTTATTTTACCACCCAGAATTTCCACAAAAGAGTTTGCAATGGCCAGTCCAAGTCCAGCACCCTCTTCTGCCTTAAATGGGTTATTATCGGCTTGTACAAAACGCTCAAATATTTTTTTCTTATTCTCTTCGCTAATACCAATTCCGGTATCCTTTACTTTAAAAGAGAGTTTTCCTGATTCAAGCTTCATACAATAGGTAACCGTACCTTTGTGAGTAAACTTTATAGCATTGGAAATCAATTTCCGAATAGCATAATCTAACTTATAGTGATCTGTTTTTATCACCTTCCCTTTTAAAGCCTCAACATCTTTCTGAATAAGGGCTATATTTTTATTTTCAGCCTTACTTTCAAACTGATCATTAATATGTTTAATAAATACATCCAATCGGACCTCTTTTATTTTAGTTCTGGTTTGGCCACTCTCAATTTGAGCAATATTTACCAAATCATCAATAATATTAAGCATTCGCTCGCTGCTTTGATGGATTATGTTAAGGTATTTTTCGTGAGATACATCACTCAAATCAGCACTTCTTAGCAGTTGTGAAAATCCCATTATCCCATTCATTGGTGTGCGAATTTCATGTGCTATATTAGCTAAAAATGCTGATTTTAACTTGTCACTTTCCTCAGCTTTCTCTTTGGCTTCTTCAAGTGCTACAAGGCTTTCTCGCAACTTTATTTCAATGTTTTTCTGGTCGGTAATATCTGTCATTATTCCTTCCATTGCAATTGGCTTGCCCTCATTATCATAGATTAATACGCTTCGTTGGTTTATCCACTTTCTTTTTTCTAACTTATCGATTATCTGAAATTCTAAGATTTTATCGACATGCCCCTTTCTAGCACCAATCCACTTCTCAAACACAAAACGTTGCCAATCTGCGGGAATAAAGTTTTTAAACAATAAAGGTCTTTGATAAAGTTCTTCGGGAGAATATCCTAAAATCTCTTTAGAGGCAGAACTTACGTATTCAAATTTACCATCAGGAATAGATAGTCGATAGATCACGTCTCTGGCATTTTCTGTAATACGACTAAATCGTTCTTCGCTTTCAATAATATTAGTAATATCAGAAAATGCTATTACCATTCCATAATCTTTCCCTTTATCTTTAAGCTTATTCTGTGTATGTGAAACTTTATAAGACTTTCCCTGATTATTTGTAAAATAATAATGTGATTCCTTACCGGGAATTTTTGAACTTTTCTTAACAGGGTAAACCTCATCCAGGGACTTTCCTATAGCATCTACTTCAGTATAACCTGTAATTATTTCTGCCACCGGATTCATTGCTCGAACTCTGTTATCAGGCGCCACATCAATAATGCCCTCTCCAACTGCATTAAGTATTGTCCTTAAATAATTATTCTTATTACGTATTTTTATAGTTAATCGCCTTCGCAAAATAGCTGAAATAATGAGCAACACAGATAACAAAGAGAGTAACGAGATTATAATCAAAAGCTCATAAAATAATTTCCTGTCATGTTTATATAGAGAATAAGGTTCATTTATCAGCTTTGCATTTGATGGTAAAAGGTCAGGATCAATTCCATATTTCAATAATATGTTGTAATCAAATTTATAATTATTCGGACTCTTCCATACGATAGGTAATTCATTGGCATTTTTTCCTTCTAAAATTTGTAGAGCCAGCTTTGCGGCTTCAGCACCTTGTGCATATCCATCTGCCATATATCCACCAACAATACCAAAATCCATATAAAAATCCCAGAGGCTAAAAACAGGCACGGTACTACTACCAGCAATTCGACGAGCACTCTCACCATAACTATAATAATTGTCATTTTTATCGCGAAAAAACAGTGTAAACAGCACCGCATCTTTTGAAGTTAAGGTTCCCAACTTATCTTCAAGTTCACTCATACTAATTCTATCGGTAACCTCCAGTAACTTAAACAGGTTACTCCTTTTCCGAACAATTTCATTTACTTTTTGCTTAACCCTTATACCTGTAGGAGTTTCATCTACAATTACATAGAGATTTTCCGCATTAGGCTGCAGCTTTCGAATAAGTTCAAAATTCTTTTCAATATCAACATCCTCTGAGACTCCGGTGATATTATCAATATGCTCAAAATCTTCGGGCTTGGCATAATTAACACCACAAAAAACAATTGGAGTTTTACCAAAAATCGTATCATGATATTTTTTCAGAAAAGTTAATGCATTATTATCCGACGAAATTATCACCCGATAATTATGCTTAATATGTTTATGATAAATAAGATCGAATAGGATTTTTTTATACTCCTCATCAAACTGCCTTTTGGTATCCATATATTGTACCTGAAGGTTGCACTTATTACTTAATACATCTTCAATACCTTTAGTGATATCTTCTGTCCATTTAAATTGCTGGTGATAAGAATGCAGGATCAAAACATTGGGGCGTGAGGATTCCTGACCATACATTTTTGAATGCATAGTAAGATATAAAAGCATAGCAAAAAATAATAAAGCTCTGAGCTTATTAATTCTATACATGTTAGAGCCTATTTAGCTTCAAAGTCCGATTTAAAAGTAGGCAATACCTTGCATAATACAAAGCGTAATTATACCTATATGCAGCGATTAGAAAAAAACACCTATATATATCTAAATAATAAAAAAATACAGCTGTAAAATAATTGCGAATTCTTATTTCTTTTGCTCAACAGGAATTTGAATGGTAAAACGAGAACCTCTCCCAACCTCAGACTCAACCTGTATGGTACCTTTTAGGGCATTTATTACTCTGCTTGAGATATATAAGCCTAACCCAGCACCTCTGTATAATTTGAGATTATCTTCTTCTATTTTCCTAAAACGTTCAAAAATCACCTCAACATCTTTTTTCTCGATCCCGATTCCACTATCAATTACATAAAAATTTAGTTGATTTTGATTTAATAGTTCATAACCAATTTCGACATAGCCCTTCTCAGTATATTTTATGGCATTATTTATTATAGGTTTTAGTGCTTGTACAAACCTGGGTTTATCAAAAAATAATATTAAATCCTCATTTTTTAAATCTGGGCTTAAACGCATTTCAATATCATTACGCCCTTCTACTTTAAGTTGACAATTATTCAGTAACTCCTCTGTCATTTCTTTTACATTATGCCAATCTTCCTTTATATATATTTCTCCAGACTCAATTCTCGACACTTCTACAATATCATCAATAAGGTGCAATAAAGTTTCGCTGTTTTCATTAATATTTTGAATATATTCATGCATCTGATCTTCATCTAAGTCAGATATTTTTAATAAATCTGAAAAACCCACAATAGCATTCATCGGTGTACGAATCTCATGAGACATATTTGTCAAAAAAGCTATTTTCAATTTTTCCGATTCTTCCGCTTTTTCCTTAGCCTCAATCAACTCTGCCGTTCTTTCATGCACCAGTTTTTCTAGACTATCCCTATACTTTTCTAATTCTTCATTTATAGTTATGATCTCTTCATTTTGTGATTTTAAAGTATCTGAATATTTTAAAATTTCTGCATTTCGCTCTTCTATTTTACTTTTCTGCTCAGAAATTTCAGCTGTTCTTTTTTTAACCAACACTTTTAATATTTGCTCTCTTTTCCGAAGTTGCTTCATTCTGGCACTATACAAAATATAGGCTATAAGTAAAATAGCAAAAAATACAATTATTTTAAACCAAATAGTTTGATACCATAAATACGGAATAGTAAAAGTAAATCTATCCCCTATTGTATTCCAGAGGCCATCATTATTACTTCCTATTACTACAAAAGTATAATCTCCAGGGGGAAGATTTGTGTAAGAAACGCTTCTTTTGTGCGTAATAGGGCTCCACTCATCAGTATAACCAATAAGCTTATATTGAAACCGATTTTTATTTGAATAATAATAACTAAGTGCTGTATAATAAAAAGTTATCCTATCTATTCCAGCTTTTATCTCTTTGGGTCTTTTGTGTAAAAATGATTTATTATCAATATCAACCTGCTCAATATAAACTGGTGGTACAACCTTATTCTCTAATAAATAATCAGGGTTTGTAAAAGAAACGCCATCAATGGTTGGAAACCATAACGAGTTATTGGAAGCTTTTAATGCTGCTGCTGTTGATGTACATTCCGGCTCCTCTATTCCATCTTGCTTACTAAATATTTTTGCCTTCTCTTTGACAGATTTATTCGATTGAAAAGTTAACAGCTCATCCCGTTTTACTTTCATAATCCCATCGCTACAAGGCATCCAAAAGTAACCATTATTATCTTCTAAAATATCGTATGGAGAATATGGAAGGACTGAATCATTAGTTTCTATGCTGAATAACTCACCATTATCTATGTAACAAATACCACCTTTTAATGCAATCCAGATAATACCATCAGAGTCAACATATGTATTGAATATTATATTACTTATTAAACCTTCATTTTTGGTATACTTTTTCACAACCTGATCTTGGTGTACTAAGTGTAAGCCTCCCCTACTTGTCCCTACCAATAAATTGCCCTCTTTATCTTCATTAATGGACATTATTAGATTATTATTCAGTCCTTTTTCACTATCAATTACCAAATACTCATTTGCCCCAATTAATTTGATAAGACCCAAATTTCTTGTACCAACCCAGATTTGCCCGTTCTTGTCTTCATACACCATACGAATGTACTTTGCTGGGAAACCTGATTTTGTAGAAAGCCATTTATAGGTATTATTAGAAAAGACCTTTAGTAATCCTGAATAGGTTGAAATCCACAAATTATTTTTACTATCCTTAAAAATATCTCTAATGCGTTTCCCGACTAAATTCATAGGAGGATCATAACACAAGGCTTTGTTTTCCTTAATTTCAATTATTTTACCATTATTGTAACCAATTAGGTAATTACCTGAGTCTAGTTCGCATATTGTATTCACAATCTTTCCGCTCATCTGAATATCTGATGTGAAAGTAGTGAATACGGTATTCTTAATTCTTGAAAGACCTCCTTTATAATGTGTCAACCACAATGTATTTTCAGCACCAAAAATCATATCAATCGTATGATTGTTTGCCAATCCAGATTCTTTTGTCAGCAGCTCAACTTCTTCATTTTTGCGGTTATACCTTAACACTCCACTATTACTTGAAAACCAAACATAATCAGGCTTGCTTGTAATTATTTTATTAATCGTAAACCCTCTTAGATAATCTACAACTTTGAATTTATCATCCTGAAATAAAGCTACACCCATATCTGTACCAACCCACAGAACACTGTCTTTATCAAAGGATAACGAATTCACCCAATTACTATTTAAACCATCGCTTGTTGTATAATTTTCAATCTTATCATTTAATATTTTAAACAATCCTTTTCCTTCTGTACCAATCCACAAAGCCTTATTCCTGTCTTGTATAATTGTAGTAAAAATTGCATTTTGAGGCAAAATCGGATCTTCAATAAAAACAATTGAATCATTTTTTGCAAAAAACAACCTTCCATCACTTGTGCATGACCAAATTCTCATTTGGTCATCAATAAATATAAGTCTATGTAGTTCTTTAATAGCGCCATTAAAAGTATGCTGATAAAATGTTTTATCTTTTAGTGAAAGTAATCCACCAGATTGAGTAGTCATCCATAACACACCAGCACTATCCTCAGCTAAAGCGCCTATTCCATTATTTATAATTTCGGGTGTATTGGATTTATTAAATACAGTAAATTCATCGCCATTAAATCTGATAAGCCCTTCATAGCTTGATATCCAAATATAACCATTAGAAGTTTGCAGAATATTAAGCAAGGAATTTGAAGGAAGCCCATTTTCTTTTGTCCAACTATCAATTACAAACTGATTCAATGCTCTTTCACAATCCAAATCTCTGTTTTGGGCAGCAATTGTCTGAAAAAAAACAACAATTAAAACAAAATTCAGGATATGCTTCATCTAGTTAAAATTGGTTACGTTGGCTTTTACGTAATAAATGTAAGGAGTTTTTACATAAAAAGAAAACGTTAAAATACCTGAAATAAGATTTTTAATAATAGATTCTAATCTGAGTAATATTAAAACAATGATTACCCAAACGAAGTATTAATTCTTTACATCGAAAGCATCACGCAGACCATAACCTAAAACAGTAAAAGCCCAAACCAAAATCATAATGGCAAGTCCCGGCACAATAGCCAAATATGCCTGATCAACAACTATATAACCATAATGATCACGGATCATATTACCCCACGACGGCACGGGCGGTTGCACGCCAATGCCCAAAAAGCTTAAACCCGCCTCAAGCAAAATAGCTGTGGCAAAATTAGCTGCAGAAATAACAATTAATGGCCCACTAGTATTGGGTAGAATATGTTTAAACATTATTCTAGTGTGTCCAAATCCTAAAATATGGGCAGCCTGTACAAAATCCTTTTGCTTTATGCTTATCACTTGTCCTCGAACTACACGAGCTACCTCCACCCACATGGTAAGTCCCACGGCGATAAATATCTGCCAAAACCCTTTACCCAAAACCATACTGATTGCAATGACCAATAATAAGGTAGGTATAGACCACACTACATTAATAAGCCACATAATAATGCGATCAATTATTCCACCGAAGTAGCCAGCCAATAAGCCTAAGACAATTCCAATCAGCAATGAAATAGCAACCGCTATAAATCCTACAGAGATTGATATTCTGCTCCCCACAATAATCCGGCTGAGTAAATCGCGACCAAAACGGTCGGTTCCAAGAAGAAAGCTTTTTTGAACAATATGATCTTGCTCAAATTGATTTAATGCTTCTTTTTTTGACAATTCAGCCTTTAATCCATCTGGAAGTAAAATATCATAAACATCAGAGCCCTCAGCGAACTTCACATCCATACCATATAAGACATTTATAATATGATAACGACTCACAAACTGGTTCATTGAAGTACTACAATATTCATAAACAATAATAGAATCAGCTTTTATGTGATAATCAGAAATTGGGATTTCCTGAAAATCAGCTGGTTTTCCATAAAAGAAATCATGAAAAATCGAATGAGATAAAGGTGGTTTATCATTTTTTAATTTGATAAAGCGAACTTTTGCTCCGGGGCGCAAATTTTGTAATGTAATTTGCTGACTATTGGCATAAGGAGAGTTATCAGGCGCAATAATATAAGCAAAAATTGCTGTTAGCGTGACTAAAATGATGATAGCCAACCCTGCAACAGAAACTTTTACCCTAAGGAACTTTTGTATGGTCTCTTTAAGTATCATTAACCAATCCAAAAGTAATAATTATCTTTTGTGATCGCACCATTAGGTCACCATTACTAGCAAAAAGAAAAGCGCCTGCAGAAACTAATCTACAGGCGCTCAACATCAACCAACTAAAAATTAATTATGAGTTTCTCAGTAACACTCACTTTACCATCTGTAATATTAACTATGTATAACCCTGGATTTATATTATCCAGACTTACCATTTCACTATTATTTAAAATACGACCTGATTTCATTACTTTACCAGAAAGACTGTAAATACTATAAATTGCATTTTCAGCATTGCATTTAAGCGTTACGCTAGAAGATGCAGGATTTGGATACAACTCTACTCCTAAGGCACTTGCTGGTTGTGGATTAATTCCAACAGGCACAATTGTAAAATTGTAGTTAGAAGGAAATTCTCCTGTACGTTGCCACTGGTGGAAGTATGGCATAATACTTTTCAATTTAAAATATGATGAAAAACTTCCGCTAGGTTCCTCATCACGAGCCCAGGCAAAAGCAAATCTATAGGTTATTTTTTGGCCAGGTTCCAATGTATATGGCCCATTTGCAGCCACACCTCTAACATCTACTGGAGTTGAACCATTATTATACATAGCCCATATATTCCAATCAGGTACTTCAACACCACCTGTACCAATATTATAAGTCATATCGCTATTCCCAGGAAACATATACCTGCAAGCCACATCAGTTTCATCTATACCATTACCCCCAAATGTCAAATCAGTACCATCCTTCCATTTAGCATTCATATAATTATAATAATCAGAAGCAAAAACTGGATCACCAACATCATCTCCTCCATTTTGATAATACATGAAGCTGCTCATATAAATACCAGTATCTACATCAGGAATAGAATATTGAACAGGTGCGTCTAAAAACATAAATGCCTGTGCTGGAGGATAATTACCATATCCAGGACCTGAAACATCATCGTCATCATCACCATTGTATGCAAAAAATGCGTGATTCAGCACATCACACTCTATAAAGTCATCAAATGCATAACCTAAATCTGCATCTGAACACAAAGCCGCATAAAAATCTGTATAAGTAGTATCAGATCGGTTGATAAATTCCACATCTAAAAATGTTGCATTATTAATGGCTTCAAGCTCTTCTGAATTAGCATCTTCGTATACATTAGCCCATGCTTTACAATGTATTTCTATACCTAAAGCAGGACTTTCATTGAAGTTATCAATAGGTGTGCGCCCGTCATACACATCATTCATTACCCAGTACAACATTTGATCCCCCTCGATATCAGGATAATCGCCATCCATTGGATTATACACACCATCATTATTCGCATCGATAAAAGGAGCTAAGTTCTCAGCATAACCCTCGGGACCGTGAGCAGGCCAGCTGGCAATATTAAAATCAATTGGCCATGTGCCATCTTCTATCTGACCTTGTTCATAACGGTATTTAAAGTTTTCAATAGTAGCGCGGTCAAGCTTCCAAATTCTATTAAATTGGTCAGTAACAACCTCATCAGTTCCTGCATCAGCTAAGCGCAATGGTCCTGCATTAAATACATGTTCTTGATCAAATCTGTCTGCAGAAATGTGTAATTCGCCTTCGCTATCTTTACCACCAAACCATATAGAAGTGGCAAATATTGAGCTTGCGTCCTGTTCTTTAGGTACTTTATAAT
Organism: Salinivirgaceae bacterium; assembly: GCA_002869335.1. Classification (GTDB taxonomy): domain Bacteria; phylum Bacteroidota; class Bacteroidia; order Bacteroidales; family Salinivirgaceae; genus Salinivirga. Next base: position 16,832 of record PKTE01000357.1, read on the forward strand.
ATGCATTTCCAGACAAATCCCAAAAAATGGAATTCCTAATATTATATGCTGCTTCTACATTATTAACATCGAGAAACTTTTGATTTTCAGGGGTGGAAAACGATGGATCAGAGATATATTCATCTGGATTAAATGTTATAATTTCTGAACCACCTGCATATTGAACAATAGTTTGTGTTGGTAAGCAAGATGGAAATTTAGTAAATGATTTAGGAACCTTAAATCCCTGGATTCTATCAAAATCTATTCTAATCAATTGATTCACCTGACTTGTCCAAAGTTCTCCATTCATCACACAAAGTTCCAACCCGCCATTAATCGATGTAATTGCTGTGCGCGGTTTCAACTCCTCATTTTGCAAAAAGTAAACTCCACCACTTCCAATTCCCCACAATACGCTACTCCATATTTGTAAATCATTAAGAGATACTTCTGATAGCAAAGTAAAATCTTCTCCGTCATATTTAAAAACTCCCTCTCCACGAATAATAGCGTAATATGTTCCATTAAAGTCTACAGCACCATCAATTGTAGCAAAATATGGCACATCATCAGCCTCAGACCAAACACCTTCATTATAAATCTGAATTTTCAAATTTGGTACTGATGGTGTAGAGAATACAATTAATTTCCCATTGCTTAAAAAAACTTTTGTTATTTGATCATTAAAACCCAGGTCTTCACATTGCTGAGGATCATCAAAATTAAAGTCATAAATATTATGATCGGTAATCACATACAGACCCTCGTCATAAATAATTAAATCTTTAAACTGAGTGTATTCCATATTGGTATTCACATCAGTGTACTGCAATAAAGCATCACCTTGTTTTTTATACAGCACATCATTGGTTAGAAACCAATAGTTTTCAGATTGATCAATGGCATATTTTTGAAATTCAAAGCCTATGTCAATGTTTTCGAATCCATTCTGCGCATTCGCTAACGAAATGAGCATAATAATTCCAGTAAGAAATGTTGTAAATTTTCTCATAGCAGTAAAATATTAATTTGACAATTTTTCTAGAGGTAGTTGAATTATATCGCTGTTAACATCCCCATCAAACAATAGACACTAGAAAGAAAAAAGGTTGGAAAAAAATACTTATTTAATTACTATTTTTTTGCTCACCGCCTGCAGCCCATTAGTCATAGACATGATATACAGACCATTAGGAAGACTTCGCACATTTAGTAAATTAACTTCTTTGCTTACTTTACCCTTTAGTAATTCCCTTCCCCCCAAATCAAAAATACTATAATTGTAATTTGCGGTTTGGGATTTAACAATTACATAATCATTTGCTGGATTAGGATATATTTCAACCTCCCATTTAGGATTGGCCTCTAAATTTATACCAGCTGAAACAAGCTCAATTTCATAATTCGAAGGATAAGAACCATTACGCTGCCAATAATGCAATAAGGGCAGCATTTCTTGCAGTTTATCAACACTATATGGGAAACTTGAACTCTCATCTCTCACAAATGGAAAAGCGAATCGATATGAAAGCGTATCGCCCGGAAAAAGAACCAGAGGCCCATTAGACGCTACACCGTTTTTATCTGCCGGCGCATGAAGGGCAGTTATTTCACTCCATTCTCCCATATCCACGCCTGCAGTACCTATATTGTGAATATCAGTATTTCCTGGATACATATAATCTGCCACTACTTCAGAGCTATCCAAACCAAAACCACCCCAGGTAACATTACTGCTATCTTTCCATTTTCCTACCATAAAATTGTAGTAGTCATTAAATTCCTCTGGCATGCCATTTATACCCTCGCTCCGATCATACGAAACAAACTTGCTGATAAAACAACCCGTATCTACCAATGGCAATGAGTTTTTTACTGGAGCACTAAGAAACGTAATAGCCTGGGCAGGTGGCTCATATCCATAACCAGGAGGTGTGCTCTGAACATCATCGTATGAATCACCATTATAGTAATAAACAGAATGATTCATCACATCCATACCAATATAATCATCATATGGATAACCAAGATCTCCATCAGACCATAGGCCAACATATAAGTCGTGATATATATTATTAGACTTGTTAATAATATCAACATCCATAAAAATGGTATTATTAATCAGCTCTGAAGTATCATTATAATATTCCAAATCACCTGTTGTTGGATTTTCATATCTGTTTGCCCATACTTTATAATGCATCTCAACTCCCAAATTCTTTGCGGAATCAAAACCAGGCACTTGATGGTTATTATCATTCACTATCCAATACAGCATTTCATCTCCCGTTATATCAGGATAATCCCCATCCAGAGGATTATATATACCATCTTCGTTAACATCAACAAAGGGTGCTAAATTATCAGCATAACCCTCTTGTCCATGAGCGGGCCAGGTTTCAATAAAATAATCAATAGGCCAGTTCCCATTTGTTATATCGCCTATTTCATATCTATATTTAAAGTTTTCTATTGTCCCTCTATCAACATGCCAAATACGATTAAACTTATTACGTACCTGATCGCTTGTAGATAAATTCTCATTCAAAGGCCCTGGTGTAAAACGCGGACTATCATCAAAATACGTTTCATAAGCTGCATGTGCATTTAAATCACTATCCTTACCTGCCAACCATATTGCAGCAGCAAACATAGAACTTACATTTCCATTTTTAGGAACATAATAATGAGGTGAACTTTGTAAATCCCAGAAAAAAGTTCCAAAAACACTCAACATAGCTTCTACATTATTAATTGTAGTATATGCTGTATTCTCAAGGCTTACGAAATCATAATCAGAAACATATTCCTCCGAATTGAAGTAAACTAATTTATTGGTATATACATATTGAAGAGTTTCAGAATAACTTCCATAATTGGGGAAAATATGCACATCATCATTGGTTTGATATACGTTAATGTGATCAGACTTTAAATGAAATAATTTATTAAAACTACCTGACCATAATTCGCCATCACATACTTGAAATAACCTTCCACCATCCAAACCGCTCTGCATGTTCCAATGTACATATGAATTGTTCTCCCACACACCAAAACTATAACTATCCGTTAAATAAAGCTTTCCATTATAAACAATCATATCATAAAAGGTACCTTCCAGCAATTGTTCAAATTGTCCATTATCGTATTTATACACACCATAATTACGGAAAGAAATGAACAATGCATCTTGATAAAATGCGATACTCTCTACGGGTGCAAATTCTGGTAAAGTAATAGTCTCGGACCAGTTTTCACCATCATAAATATTAAGACCAAGTGTTCCAACTTCCAGAATTGAAATAATAGCGAAATTGGATCCATCAAAGAATGAAGTAGAAACGGTTAAATTCAAACCAAAATCGGTACAGTTATATGGATCTTCAGGAAAAAAACGATAGATATTAGTTCCAGTAACTACAAATATTGAGTCATTGGCTAACCAAATATTTTTGATCATTCCATAACTCAAGTTTGTATTTGATTCGTCGAATGTGTTAACGATACCCTCATCATACTCATATATCTTTTCCCCATCTGTAAACCAATATATTCCATCCTGATCTATTACATATGCAGTTGGATTAAATCCTAAATCAATATTCACATATCCGTTTTGCGCAAAAATTTTTACAGCAATTAAAAATACAATCACAAATACAACCAATCTTCTCATTCCCAAAAATTTCATTTTCAATTCATACGGATATACCTATATTTTTAATGCGGTAAAAACGTATTAAGTACAAGCTTATAATATAGACACCTAATATTCAAAAAGTTTAAACAAATATTTGCAAAAATATTGAATTCAATTTATAAAAAAACAAAAGCCTGCCGACAATTTGGGAAATTGAGCGGCAGACTCATAAGAATAGGGACAGGGATAGGCCTTCAATATTATAGAGCTAACTAGCTAATAATCTTTTATTCTGATACAAAATTCACATTTTAAATTGATTAAACGCAAGACTTAACAAAAGGTTAACACTAACGGAAACCCGTTATTTTACTACCTAAGCGCCCTATCCTGAAACGCAATAAAAGACTATCTAAAATCATTCTAAATTTCACTTAGATGCAATTTTTAGGTGAATTATAGCTCAATAAAAAGACGTATCTTTACAAAAAAGGCATGATAATCGAGAAAAAAATCAATTCATTTTTTGACTTTCACAAAATAATTGAAGAGCACAATAAAAATTGGGAAAACTGGTACTACCGTGGCGAAAGTGATCCGAGTCACCTACTTATTCCCAAAGCTGGAAGACCCCACTTCGTGGTTCAGAAAATCAAAGACATAGATTTATTTAATACATGGTGCAGACATGCCATAGCATATTTGGAAAAACCTATTGAAGATCAGTGGGATCTATTGGCCATAGCTCAACATCATGGCTTGGCCACACGCCTTCTGGATTGGACCAGCAATCCAATGATTGCTGCATTTTTTGCCGTTACCTTAGCGGATAATAGCCAACCCAGAAAAACACAGAGTATAATTTATGCCCATTATTCAGATAAACCCTTCATAGATAAATCGCGCTTCCCAAATCCATTTCAATGCGAAAAAGGCATTCAAAGAGTAAGTCCTAAGTCCATCACACCACGTATTATGAGGCAAAGTGGTATGTTTACTATTCACAATCCACCCCATTATGAGTTAGATAAGAACCTACCCCATGGTGATGTGCTAATGAAAATGCTTATTGAACCAGATTATCAAAAAAAATTCACAATTGAATTATCTCATTATGGAATTAACAAGTTAAGTTTATTCCCTGATTTAGACGGATTATCAAGACATGTGAACTGGACATATTTAAATCTTACAACAGTTAAAAAGGATACTATATAAAGGCAAAAATTGAACATACGGGTAGTTAAGATGTTAGAATCAATAACCTAAAATTTATAAAAATGCGAAACATTTTAATTACAATTCTAATCTTGACCTTATCCATATCTGTATTCTCGCAAAAAACATTGCATGACTTTATTGTGACAGATATTGAAGGTAATGATTTTAATCTGGCTGACCTCAAAGGTAAAAAAGTGATGGTCGTAAACACAGCTTCCAAATGCGGATTAACGCCACAATACGAAGGTTTAGAAGCACTCTACACACAATTCAAGGATAAAGATTTTGTTATAATTGGTTTTCCAGCCAATAATTTCAAGAATCAAGAACCTGGAACTGACGAAGAAATAGCCGAATTTTGCCAAAAGAACTATGGGGTATCATTCCCAATGATGTCAAAAATATCTGTCAAAGGCGACGATATGCATGAATTATATAAATGGCTTACTTCAAAGGCATTAAATGGCAAAATGGATTCAGAGGTTAAATGGAATTTCCAGAAATACCTCATTAATCCGGATGGCACCTTAGCAAAATATTTTTCGCCTCGAACCAAACCCCAAAACGAAGAAATAGTAACTTGGATTAAAGAATAAAAAAAAAGCCTGTCGAAGTTCGACAGGCTTTAATTTATCTGAAAAAATACTATTTCTCAACTTCTAACAATTCCACTTCAAAAATAAGTGTTGCATAAGGAGGAATTTTACCTGCGGCACGTGAGCCATATCCTAATTCCTGTGGAATATAGAACTTATATTTAGCTCCTTCTTTCATTAATTGTAATCCCTCAGTCCAACCTGAAATAACTCTGTTTAATGGAAATTCAGCTGGTTCGCCACGTTCCACAGAACTATCGAAAACTGTTCCATCAATTAAGGTACCATGATAGTGAACTTTTACTTTATCTGTTGCTATTGGAGATGCTCCCGTACCCTCTTTTAATACTTCATATTGTAATCCAGATTCAGTTGTCATAACGCCTTCGCGTTCTTTATTTTTTTCTAAGAATGCTTTTCCTTCAGCTCCTTTTTCAGCAGCTTCTTTATCTTGCGCTTCTTTAACAACTGCGTCAATTAATCTTCTTGCAGTTTGTGCATCCATAGCTGTTGTATCAGTAAGCACATCTTTAATTGCTTCAAAGATTTTAGAATTATCAATTTTGTCAGCTACTTTAAGTTGTTCAGCACCCTGAGCAATTCCTTCAATAATTTGTGCTCCAAGAGCATAACCCAAACTATCAGTTGCATTACTCATCACATCACCTTTTGTTGAAGCGGGCATAGTAAAAGCAGAATCCATTCTAACTCCCTGAAGTGCAGAAGTAATTACCACACGTGCTTGATCATTATCAATCAATGCCTTATTATCAATGCGATCCTGAGCACCTTTAAGCATCCAGTCAGCATCAATATATTCTACTATTTGTAATTGTTTCATTTGATCCATCATTCCAGTAGTTTGTAATGAACCTAGCGCATAACTGGTAGAATCTTTAACAGTTACTAAACTTGAACTTCCACCATCTTTACTTCCACATGATGCGAATGTTATTCCTAATGCTACAATAGCAATTAATCCTTTAAATTTCATATTATTCTTTTTATTCAATTATTGTAATTTTTTCTATTAAATCTCCAGCCTGTATTTGATCAATAATCTCATCACCTTCGATAATCTTTCCAAAGCATGTATGAGCACCATCTAAATGAGCTGTATTTTGACGATTATGAACAATAAAAAACTGAGACCCACCTGTATCTTTTCCTGCGTGCGCCATTGAAAGTACTCCACGGTCGTGATATTGTTTTTCAGCGTTGGTTTCACATTTGATCGTATATCCAGGACCACCTGTACCAGCTCTTGGATTATCTTTTTCTCTAGAATAAGGACATCCACCCTGCGCAACAAATCCTGGAATTACTCGATGAAAACGCAGTCCATCATAATAACCTTCTTTAGATAGTTTCGCGAAATTTTCCACAGTACCAGGAGTTTCCTCAGCATACAATTCGGCTACCATTGTGCCTTTTTCCGTTTTAATTTCTGCTTTTTTCATATTTCTTTTTATAAAATTACTCATTTAATTCCAGTCGCTCATTTACAGCTACTTGCTCACCTAAAAGTCGACTAAACATAAGTGGCAAAGGTAAGAAAAATGGCTAGAGATACAAGCATATAATATTTTTTTAAAAATGAAGAATAACAGCATTCTTAACATTATACCAACTAAAACAACTCGAAATAATTGTTAACAAAATGTTTTATTCTGTAATTCAAGGTGTTTTTTACAGTTTTTGAGTTCATTAATAGACAAAACATTACTACTTTTGCGTTTGAAAAGAAAATGGTCGTATTCCCTTTAATCATTATTTATGAAGGCATTGCATTTAATCACAGTACTTTCGATTACATTATTATTTAATACAGTTCAGGCACAGAAATGCAGATATGAGATCGACGAGATCGACTCAAAAACAGAAATGCCGATTAAACGCACTGAACCTATTGAATTAGCCAGAGTAAATAACCAACCTCTGCTAATCAAAGCCCAATGCATAGGACCTAACAAATACCTTAAAATCAGGTATTATCGTTACAATGGATTTGAAATCAGGGATAATGAGATTTTTGAATTCATTTTCACAGATAGATCCAGTATTAAATTAAAACCAAGAGAGCTCCCTAAGAAAAAGTCAAGTGGTGGATTCGTAACCGTATCATCAATGCTTATTTTTGATTTAACTAAGGATCAGTATGCTCAATTATTGAACAAGCCTGTTGGAGAGATAAAGTATTATGTCGATAGAGGTGGTTATGTAAGAGATGAAATAAGAAAAAGATTTCAAACAGACCTACAATACATTATGCAATGTGTGCTATTAGACACAGATAATTTGTAAATTTCCAGTCAATTTTAATATTTATTCCAATGAAATACCTTCTTTTTGCAGGATTAATTGCATTGCTGTACACTTCATGCAAGCCATCTATGGAAATGAGGCTCAGACCTTATGACCAGGAAAAAGAGATGCCCCGTTTTTGTTTTACAGAAAGAATGTTCTTTTACGAAATCTCTAAAAAAGAAAACGATCTTCAACTTTGGATATATTCAAACAATCGGCTCACAATAGACCAATTAATATCTCAACCACTGCGAATTTACTTTGCTGAAAAAACAAAGAGAAACATTAAATATCAACTCAAATATAAAGATCTGGTAAACAATGCGCTTAAAAATAAGAATGAAATACAACTCAAATTTTATAAATACGAAGAAAAAGACACAATTGACCTAACAGCAAAATATAAATTTAATGTTTCAACTGAATATAACGGGAGTCAATATAATTTGAAAATTGAATTTCCGGAATCAATTATAAAAGATTTCGAAGAACCGGTTGTAGGTATTAAAACGGATACACCGGAACCCTTCAAAAAACAAAAAGACGAGGTTCAGAACCCACAAGGTGAGCAACAGCAAACTCCTGAAGAAGCGCAAATGGAGGCAGAACATAGGCAAAACCAGGGACAGCGTCAAGGGCCAACTCAACCACATGGTTACGTAAAAAAAATTGAGGATATAAAATTATGGTTTAGCCTTATCTATTAACCCTATTTCGAAATAGAATCTATCATTAAATACAACAAAAAACCCGATACTTAAATTGTATCGGGTTTTTTTGAATACTCATAAATTGTTTAACCGCATTCCGAAGAACCGCAATCAGAACATATCAGACATCCCTCCTGATAAATTAAATTGGTCGAGTTACAATTTTTGCAATGCTGACCTTCTGCTTTGGTTCCATTAGGTATATAGCGTTTAAGAGCCCGCTCTACACCATTTTTCCATGTGTTGATATTGGCACTATCCAACTGTAATGATCCTACAAGTGTTACTACATTAGGTATGGGCATTCCATAACGCAATACACTTGAAATAAGTTTGGCGTAGTTCCAGTACTCTTTATCAAATTTATGAGATAAACCTTCAATCGTAGTACGATATCCATATTTATTTACGTATTGGAAATCGTAACGAGTTACGTCATTCTCATCTTTATTCTTAATAATATAACCTCCATTGATACTTTTAGGAACAGGAAGAACATCTTCGTCTACAATACCAGTAAATACCTCATAAGGTTTTCCATCGAGTAGTCCAATAAAGGCAATCCACTCCTCTTTATTGTTTCGGAAACGAACTATATCACCTCTAAGTTTCTTAGGACGTTTAAGCTCTCTGGTTACTTTCTCTTCTTTCTTTTCATCATTTGAAATAAGTACACCTGAACGAGAACCATCACGATAAACTGTAATTCCCTTACAACCTGACTTCCAACCCTCTTCATATACTTTTCCAACTACATCCTCGGCTACGTTTTTAGGTAAGTTTACAGTTACCGAAATTGAATGGTCAACCCATTTTTGAATAGCTCCCTGCATCTGAACTTTTTTCACCCAATCCACATCATTAGATGTTGATTGATTGTAAGGAGATTTGGCTACAACTTCATTCAGTTTCTTCTCGTCATATTGACGTACTTCATCTACATCATATCCATTAGTTTCTAACCAAGCAAGGAATTTGTGATGGAAAACAGCATACTCTTCCCAGCTGTCGCCTACTTCATCTACAAAAGAAACTTTCACATCCTTATCGTTAGGATTTACCTTGCGTCTTCTTCTGTACACAGGTAAGAAAACAGGCTCAATTCCTGACGTAGTTTGTGTCATTAAACTAGTTGATCCTGTAGGGGCAATGGTAAGCATAGCGATATTACGTCTACCGTGCTCTTTCATTTTCTCATACAAATTAGGATCAGCTTCTACAAGACGCTTAATGAATGGATTATTTTTTTCTTTTTCTGTATCATAAATTGGGAAAGCTCCACGTTCCGCAGCCAAATCAACAGAAGAATTGTAAACAGCCAAAGCCAATTGCTTATGCACTTCCACTGAAAAGTCAATACCCTCTTTGCTACCATATTGCAAGCCCATACCAGCTAACATATCACCTTCTGCAGTGATTCCAATACCTGTACGACGTCCTTGCTCAGCTTTTTCTTTAATTTTTTCCCAAAGTCTTCTTTCAGTATATTTTACTTCCTCATCTTCTGGATCAGCATTAATTTTCTCAAGTATTGCATCAATTTTCTCCACTTCAAGATCAATGATATCATCCATCATTCTGTGAGCAATTGCTGCATGCTGTTTAAATAAATCGAAATTGAATTTAGCCTTTTTTGTAAATGGATTTTCCACATACCCAAAAAGGTTAATTGCCAGCAAACGACAGCTATCATAAGGACACAATGGAATCTCACCACAAGGGTTAGTAGAAACGGTTTTAAATCCATGTTCTACATAACTATCAGGCACTGATTCTTCGATGATAGTATCCCAGAACATAATTCCAGGTTCTGCTGATTTCCAGGCATTATGTACAATCTTTTTCCATAATCTGCGAGCATCAACCTCTTTGGTCATAATCGGTTTTTTTGCATCAATTGGATATTGTTGTACATAAGATTTATTATCAAGTACAGCACGCATAAAATCATGATCGATTTTAACCGATACATTTGCGCCTGTAATTTTACCTTGTTCTAATTTAGCATCAATAAAATCCTCGCTGTCAGGGTGTTTAATACTTACGGTCAACATCAAAGCTCCACGTCGTCCATCTTGCGCTACTTCTCTGGTCGAATTAGAGAAACGCTCCATAAATGGCACCAAACCTGTTGATGTAAGTGCACTATTCTTCACCTGGCTACCTTTGGGTCTGATATGTGAAAGGTCATGTCCTACTCCTCCTCTACGCTTCATTAGTTGCACCTGCTCCTGGTCAGTTTTCATAATACCACCATAAGAATCCGCCATCTTATCATTTCCAACAACAAAACAATTAGATAATGATGCGATTTGATGATTATTACCAATTCCGGCCATCGGGCTACCTTGTGGCACAATGTATTTGAAGTTTTTCAACACATCAAAAAGCTCCTGAGCACTTTTGGGGTTGTTATACTTCTTTTCAATACGATGTAATTCATTGGCTAAACGCCAATGCATGTCATTAGGATTTTTCTCGTAAAGATTACCTTGGGAATCTTTCAAGGCATACTTGTTAATCCATACTGTTGCTGCTAATTCGTCTCCATTGAAATATTCAATCGAGCTTTCCAACGCCTCTTTGTAAGTGTAAGTTGTTGTTTTTTTCTTGGTTGCGACCATTTCCATATTCTTCGACCCAGTTAATATATTTTACTTATTTCTTAAATTCTCCAAATGCCTTTTTGCGGTAATTTAATTTCTTGGCGAATTTAATTTGAAAGATTATTAAAGTAAAATATGGTTATTAACACTATGAAAAATATAGCATCTAAAATTCTGTAAACGAAATGGTTAATCGGTTGATTTCTATTTTGAAGAAAATTCTGGTCATTTTTCGCAATTCCATTAAGCATTAACAAGCTTATTTTCAATCCCTTGTAACACCACCTCTGTTGCACCTAACTGATGCTCAACGAATGCCGTTATTTTTTCAACTTTCCGCGCTAAATAATCGTTGTTATTAGTATAATTATTTACAACTTTTTGAAGTTCCTGTAGATCAGTTACAACATGAATTAACTCTAGGTTATGCATTGTTACCGCCTCATAAAACTTCTCAAAATTTGGTCCAATAATCACTGGCATTCCATAAACTGCTGGTTCTAGAATATTATGAATCCCTTTACCAAAACCACCACCTACTACAGCAACTTTTCCGTATCTATAGATGGAGGACAATAGCCCAATACTATCTACTAAAAGGACCTTTGCCAAAGCCGCTTCTTCGATTGTTGTTTTAGAGAGTCTTACAACTTTTCCATCTACTTCATTCTCATAATAAGCATAGGTTTTTTCATGTAATTCGTGAGGTGCTACCACGAGTTTTATACCTGAATTTTGGTTTGCAAGTTTTACTAACATCTCATCTTCCGCAGGCCATGTACTACCTGCTACAATCGTAAATCCACTCTTGCTAAATGCGTCAATCTCATCAATTGACTTAGCCTCTTTAGCAATGGCATAAACACGATCATAACGCGTATCTCCACATACGGAAGTCTCCGTTACACCAATACTATGTAAAAGCTTTTGAGAAAGTTCATTTTGCACAAAAAACCACGAAAAATATCTTAAATGTTTTCTAAACCATTTGCCGGTTGATTTAAAAAACAATTGATCTTCGCGAAAAATTGTAGAAACAGAATAGAGTGGAATATGATTCTTATGAAGTACATATATAAAGTTAAACAAAAACTCATATTTGATAAAAATGGCAATTGCAGGATTTATGCTTTTTACAAATTTCTTTGCGTTAGCTAATGTATCAGTAGGTAAATACATAATAAGGTCTGCATTATCGTAATTTTTACGCACCTCAAAGCCACTTGGGCTATAAAATGTGAGCAATATAAATTGGTCAGGAAACTTCTTCTTAATAGACTCAATTAATGGTCGGCCTTGTTCAAACTCCCCTAAACTTGAGCAATGTACCCAAACCGGCTTCACACCATCAGGTATTTTGGTCAACTGTGCAGCCCAATTTTGTCTGCCACTAATCCATAGTTTGGCTTTGGCATTTCTAATTGAAGCCAACCTTACCAACATGGTATAAAACCTAATCCCGATGGAATAAAAAAATCTCATTAATAATAATAGTATTCAGTTGCCATACGCCTATGGAGTGAAATAACCCATCCTACTTTAAAACTATAAAGCAAATCCAGTCGGGTTGCCTCAATCTTTTTTTCTTCAATAAAATCCCAGTCCCGTCTATTTTGCGTAAAACCCTGACTAAATTCAAATCCAGCATAAAAATTCCAGATGGCCTTTTCGGCAAAAAACATGTACCCCACAAACTGATTGAGCATTAATCCATTGCTCAACCTATCATAGCCTTTAATATATTCTTCTGATAGCTGTGGAATATTTTTATAACGGTCTGAAATAAAAATTTTATGTTGCATTAAACCGGCGCCAGCTGACACAAAAATCCCAGAATTCGGATTCGGATTAAGAACTGGAATTACGTACCCAACCTTACCAAAAACAGTAAAGCCTGAGAGTCTTTCAGCAGTAACACCCACCTCGCCATAAATATTGGTTATAAATCCATCTTCATTTGACAAATATTTATAGTAATCATCACTTCGGATGTCGTCATTAAAAAGATAATTGCCCTCAACGCCCAACAATATGTTATTCTTAAACTTCAACATGAAGCCTGCTCCAACTTGCCCACTCTCACCAAACCTATCGGCAAAATCACCAGTAGAATGATTGTACCCCAAATTGGCAGAGATCATAGGAATAAGCATACGATCATCTTTAATAGTTTGCGCCATAATCAAATGTAATGACCCTAAACTCCATAATAAAGTTGATAATAGAAGTATTCGTAAATTATATTTCATAAAAGAATTTCTAATCAGTTTATTATTTTTCAACGGACGAAAGTAAAAATAATTTGATCGCAGCCGTAATTTTACATGAAGTTTTTTACTATCAAGTTGCTTAAAGCACAGTAAAATAATACTTTTGCAGGTAATTAATAAATCACTCATTTTATAAAATATGAATCTTATAATAGATTCCGGAAATACAAGGATTAAATTCTATGAAGTATCGCACAATAATATAAGCGATCCTCATATTTTTCTGAATAAAGAAGAAAATAAAATAGCAGATTTTATTAATACATGTCCATTTGAAAAGGTTATATCCAGTGATGTTGGTAACTCAATTCAAAAATGGGAAGATGCAATTATTGAAAAAGCAAGCACCTTTATTAGGTTAGACCATAATACACCTATTCCTATAAAAAACCTTTATCAAAGCCCACAAACACTTGGGCACGACAGGCTAGCTGCTGCCATAGGCGCTGTTTCTATATACCCGAGCAAAACATTATTAATTATCGATTTTGGAACAGCCATCACTTATGATATAGTACACAAAAATGCATTTTTAGGTGGAGCCATAGCACCAGGCATGCAACTACGCTTTAAATCTTTACACAATTACACAGGGAATTTACCTTTACTTGAACCAACTGAACAATACAAAGTTCCCGGAACCACCACCAATGAAAGTATTTTAGCTGGAGTAATACAGGGAATAAAAAATGAAGTCGAAGGAACGATTAGCAGCTATCAAAAAGAATATTCAGAATTAATTACCGTTATTACCGGTGGAGACATGGAATTTTTTGCTAAAATCATAAAAAATGGCATCTTTGCAGAGCCAAAATTAATTGCAAAGGGCTTAAATAATATATTGAATTACAATGTGGAGAAGAGTTAGTATTTTTACTATTGCAACATTATTTGCAATAACAGGGGCTTGGGGACAGAATAAAGCCAATTCACCTTATTCAATTTTTGGATTAGGAGATTTATATTCAACATGATATATTCAATTCCCTGAATATGGGGGAGCATCAACTGCTCTATTACAAAAAAACACAATTAACCTAAGTAACCCAGCTGCATACAGAGCAATTGACAGTATGAGGTTTGTGATTGATTTTGCATTTAATGGTAATTTCAAGCAAATATCTGACGAAAACTCATCAACAACTGCCAAAGACTTGAATTTTTCTTACTATGCGATTGGCTTTAGAGCTCTGCCATGGTGGCATATTAGCCTTGGAGTTACACCAATATCCAATAGAAACTATCGTATTGGAATTGTTAGCGAGGAGTTTGATATCAGAAGTAAAACCTACTATTTAGGTAATGGAAACCTAAATCAGGTATATTTTGGATCATCTTTCTCAATTTTACCAAATTTATCTGTCGGAGTTAACGTGCAGTATTTATTTGGTGTACTCAACGAAACCAAAACCATATTATTTCCAACCGAACCTTTTATGCGAAATACACAAGAAGGATATAATAG
>PKTE01000161.1 GCA_002869335.1 Salinivirgaceae bacterium
GTTATATCTGCCAAAGCATTAACAACAGTTGGAACTGTTGAAACCTTAAATATAAATTCATCGGAAACTATTCCATCCAATCCATCGTCAGCAGTAACAGTGATAACACTGTTTCCAGCCTCAACTTCAGTGATTGTAAGGATACTTCCTGCTATTCCTGTAGAAACCGATGTTCCTGTTTGACTAACTCCAAAAGTTAAAGCATCACCATCAAGGTCAGTAAATACAGTTGCAAGATCTATTGTAGAAGTTCCAAAACCTAATGGCTCAGAAATATCCGCAATTGGATTCTCAACAATAGGATTTCTATTTACATAAACTGTAAATTCATCAGATACAATACCGCCAAAATTATCATCAGCCATCACAAGTATTTCTGATAATCCAAAACTATTTTCTGTAAGAGTAAGAATGTTTCCATCAATACTTTTGATTACGGAATTACCACTTACATATGCAGAATAGCTTAAAGGATCAGCATCAATATCTTCAAAGACTGTACTCAAGTCATATGTTAATGTCGCAAAACCTTCAACTACCATTACATCATCAAATGGAGTCACAACAGTTGGAGCATTATTTGCAGGCTTATCTACTTTAAAATTAAACACTTCAGAAGCAAGAGCCCCGTCAACATCAATAACTAATAAAGTAATATCAGTATTTCCAAGCCCAACCTCAGTAATAGTCAAATCTGTTCCCACAAGACTTGCTGTCACAACAGCTTCATTGGCAACATCAACATCGTACGCATCAATATCTGCATCATCATCAGCAAATACTGCAGAAATGTCAATCACAACCGATCCAAATCCCTGAATCTCTGTTTGATTAGCAATTGGATTATTGACATAAGGAACCGGATTAACTTCTAAGTTAAATGAAGTACTTATTGTACTATTGTAATCCTCTGCTTGAATCGTAACTGCAATAGTTCCAAAATCAGGTCCTTCTGTTAACATTAATATATTACCATCAAGACTGGCTACTGCAATATTATCATCATCTGAAGCTGCTGTAATTAAAAGATCATCGCCATCAGCGTCAGCAAATAAGCCGGTAATATCAACTTCATACATACCGAATCCTTTATGCACCAAGTCATCAGCAATTGTAGCTTCTACTGTAGGTATAGAGTTTACGGTAAAGTTAAAATCGTCACTGGCCTCATTGTCTCCAGGTGAATCATCACAAGTAACAACAATTCTTGTAGAACCTATTCCAACTTCAGTTATATCGATATTAGTACCATTTATTACTGCTGTTACAACAGATGGATCATCAACGCTTACAGTATAATTTAGAGGATTTCCTCCTGAGTAACTAAATGCTGCTGTAAGATCAATTACTGAGCTCGAGAAGCCATTATTCTCTAATTGATCAGGAATTGGCGTTGCTGAAGATATTACACCATTATTAGTAAACTCAAACGTATCCTCGTTAAGTCCTCCCAGGCCATCGCTAGCCTCAACAGTAATACTTGTTGTTCCAGCTCCAATCTCGGTCATACGAAGTGTATCACCTATAATTGCGCCTGTCACAACATCGGTATTATTCACGATAACTGAATAGGTTAATGGTGCGCCATCACTATGTACAAATACATTTTCCAATAGAACATCGTATGTTCCAAAACCAACTGTTTCTATTACATCAGAAATTGGATTTTCAACTGTTATACCATTAACAAACAAGTTAATTGGAACATAAGTCAATGAATTTTCAGGATCATTTGAATTAATAACCAAGGTTGCTAAATTCTGACCAATATTTGCTAAATCAGCATCAATGTTTAATGCTCCATCGAAACTAGCTGCAGCAGACACACTACCGCTCTCAGGTGCAATAGAGGCCCAAGGACAAACGTTTACTGAAACCTCAAGGAATTTTCTCACAATCACCTCAGTTTCCTCATCATTAATATAATACCCACTTTCAACATTGTCATCACCTGCATATAATAGGTAATACAAACGTTTTACATCATTAAGATTAGAAATCATATGAAGATCATTGTCTGTATCAGCTGAATAAATTTGTTCAACTCCAGGTGTTGTAGGAATTATCATTACATGATTTACTGAAGGATCACCGCCATGAAAGACTCTTTTTATGTAGGCAGTATAACCAAGATCAGGTAATTCAATTATAGCTACATCAGCAGAACCACTTCCATCTGCTCCCAAATTACCAGTAATTTTGAAAAATTCAATATTATCAATATCAGCAGCCAAAATGAATATTCCAGGATATCTTTGAGTAAAAAACTGTCCATTTATACCAAAATCACCCGAAGTATTATTAATGACATCATGAGAATAATCAAATTGTGTACTATAATTTGTATTGAAATAATTACCATCATCGTACATATCTCCACCACCATCATCAATACCATTACTCATCGCGCTATAAGCGTCATAATTGATTTCATACACATTTGGAATAACATCAACAATCTGCTGATAATTAGCATTTAACGCAACTCTTTGCGTCTCAAGAGATAAGTCCAGTACCTGGCCCTCCCAGGCTAAATCATCATTTCCAGAGTTGGCTATAGTTACAACTTCACTGGTAGTTTGTCCAACGTTAAGAGTAAGGTCATACTCATCAGGAGTAACAGCGATTACTGGAACACCCTGTACTTCCGCCGTAACAGGGATTGATAACGAAGCATTATCAGGATCATTGGAACTAATTGTAATTGAAGTAGCATAGCTTCCTATTGAAGGATTTAATGTAACTTCTACTTCTCTTGATTCATTTGGAATTAGTGCAAATGTTGTTTTATTCACAGTAATATCAGGATCTTCTGGAATAATATCTAAAATTTCTAACCTTGATTCACCTGTATTTGTAATTTCAATAACCTTAGTATCAGGATAGCCTTCAATCATATCACCAAAATCAATAGATGTTGGTGCCACAGTAATTTCTGGATCTCCGAATACAGTTAATGAAACAGGAATTAATTGCTCTTCATTTAAAGGATCAGTTGACGTTACAACAAAATTGGCTGTATAATTATCACCCGCTAAATCAGTTGCGTCAAATAAAACAGTTACATCAACACTAGCACCTGCAGGCACCACACCTATTCTATCTGATGCTTTCAACCAGGCAGCTGGAACCTCTTTACGCGTGTATGTAAATGCGCCACCGCCACCTTCTTGCCAATAGGTCATTTTTACATCAAAATATTGATTTGTTTCTGTTAGATGCATTGATGTAGTTACACCAATCACACTTGTAGGATTACTTCCATGCATATCATCCCATGACTGATAATCAGCAGGGATAGCATCAATACTTGCCATTTCTGTCCACTCAGTATTAATAGGCGAAGTATATTTTACGGCAACATCCTCTTGCGTAATATTAAACAAACCTTTACTAATATCTCTTGTAATTGATACAAATGGACTTAATGAATCCTGATTTTCACGTAGATTCACGTCAGTATAAGGAGCTTTTGAAAATTCAGTTAGATTTTTGCCCAAATAATCAATTGTATATTCAAGATCTGTATCACCATTATTGGTAATTGTTAATGTTCTCTCGAGCGTGTTTCCTGTTACAATGTTTTCATCAAAAGAAAGCACACTAAAATCAATAGAAGGAGGTAAAATACCATTACCTGACACACCGATTTTCAATGTAGGAGTAACGGCATCATCACTTACTATTGTTATTGAATCACTAAAAAATGCCTCGCTTGTAGGAGTAAAAGTAACCGGTAAATCAAATGATTCACCACCATTTATCACAAGAGGTAAGCTTACAGAAGGAACAAATACAGGATTACCAGAAGTAATATCACTTATATTTAAAGCTCCATCACCTGTATTTTCAATAGTAATAAATGATTCTGTTGATTCATTAACATAAGTGTCGTCAAACGCCAAAGAATCAGGACCGCTAATTGCAGCTTTTCCACCGGTTACAGTTAACTCAATAGGTATCTCCATAACTGACTTGGCACCATCATTGGTTTGCAAATAAACCATTGCACTATAAACACCTCCGGTTAAACCGGTAGCATCAAAGCTCACTGTAACATCTGCCTGTTCACCAGCAGGTATCGTACCCATATTTTGGTCTACGCCAACCCAATCGGGTACATTATATCTGGTATAAGAGAACCCGTTTGGATAAATATAGTTATCCCATCCCATTGTAGTTAAGAAAGGTGTCCATGAATGGAAATGCAAATCATAATATTCATCAGTCACAGTATTTCTCATAGAAACAGACCTGAATTTTTTCTGATAAATTTCTGAAGCTAACGCATATCCACTATTCCAGTCATCGAATCCTGTTTGCTCTTGCAGTCTGTCTAAAAGACTATTATACGTTCCATAAGTACTCTGTGGACTATTAGAAAATCCCAGAGCAAAGGTTACATTGTTCGTATACATATTTTCCAGAGCATCATCATCATTAGGTCTTGATATCAATACCTGATCATTAATTCTATCCTGATTTTCAGGCAGATCAGCACTAACATAATCAGCACGCTCAAAAAATACAGGCTCAAAATCGCTAATAAATCCATATGCCTCTAAATCAGCATCTCCAGTATTTATTATAGATAATGTTTGAGTACCAGTCTCACCAATAGCTAGCGTTGCAGAAACACTTGGAGTAGTTGTACTAGCATCAGGTAATAAAGTTCCAGCAACGGTTAATGTGATAGGAATAACTATCTCCTCCTCATCAGGATCGTTTGAAGTAATAACCAAGTTAGCTGAATATGTTCCTTCTTCTAATCCATACGTATCAACTGTAAATGTCAGGTTATCTGTACTAGTAGCAGCCAGTAAATTACTGGTCAAATCAGAAGACATCCAATGGGCTGCTTCTTGTCTTATGTAAGAAAAACTACCCCCTGAACTACCCCATGATAACCAATGTATATCAAAATACTTATTTTCCTCTGGTATATACATTGAATAGGTCTCTCCAGGCATACTTGTAGCATTCCAGTCATGCGATCCAAACCAATTACCATAATCAGTTAATAAATCAGCTTCTATCGTTGGAATTGGCGCCCAGAAAGTACCATTGGGCTGAGATGTGCCATAAAATTAAAAACCTTTAGCATTAATTGGCCCCATTCGTTCTTGACGTGTAATCCAAACATTGTCAGTAATTCTATCTTGATTTTCAGGCAAAGTCCAGTCGACATTAGCTTCGCGAGTGAAACTTACAGGATCGCCAATCACAAAATTGATATTCCAATCAAGATCACCATTTCCTGAATTTGTTATGTCAAATGCAATTTCAGTTCTTTCATTTGCACTTGCACTTACTACA
>PKTE01000230.1 GCA_002869335.1 Salinivirgaceae bacterium
ATGGGAGTGATTAAGATAAACTTACGTAAAAAGATTATGAGCATTGCGTTATATGATTAAGACAATGAAGAATTTATATACATATTTAGGAGTGATTTTGCTGTTTTTGCACATGAATGCATTGGGTCAGCAATTACCAGATGGTATTTGTAAAATAGAAAATGGTGATCTGGTTTTCGAAATTGATATGCGCTGGAATAAAGCTCAACAGAAGGAGTTGCGGATTCAATTCGATCTCGATAGTGCAATGGTTGTAGGTATTTATAACGGAGACAAGTCTTTTGAGGTTGATGGTGAACGATGGGAAGTTGAATATATCGACCGTTTTCATGTAAAACTTTACAAACCCGTACAAAAACGAAAAACATTTGGAGAAATTCTTGTAAACTTACTTACAGGAGTAATTGATGATGAAAAGGAAAATGGACGCCCCGGATATGTAAATGGGCCTGTTTATTTTGGTTATAACGAATTTTCAAAACCATCTGTAAGGCAGTTGAGTGGCGATCAGGTTAAATTTACTCTTAATGGACATAAAACAGCTGAAAAGGTTTATTTGGCCGGTTCTTTCAATAATTGGCTCACATACGATATTCCTATGAAAAAAACTGAATTAGGTTGGGAAGTTGTTGTGTCATTAAAACCTGGTAAGTATTACTATAAGTTTATTGTGGATGGTCAATGGATGCAGGATCCTGCTAATTTGAAAGGGGAGCCCGACGGAGTTTCGGGAAATAATTCAGTGCTTTTTGTAACCAATCATAAATTTATATTGAAAGCGTATCCCAATGCAAAGAGTGTTTTCGTTGCCGGAAGCTTTAATGGGTGGAATCAAGCTGAAGCAAAAATGTATAAAACCATTGATGGTTGGGAATTACCTGTTTATTTGAGCTATGGAACGCATACCTATAAATTTAAAGTGGATGGTCAATGGGTATTGGATCCTGATAATAAAGAGGTTGAGGAAAATGAATATGGAACAGGAAACAATGTTGTGAATATTGGTGATCCTGCAGAGTTTGCGCTTAAAGGCTATCAGGACGCAGAAAATGTTTATTTAGCAGGCTCATTTAATGGTTGGAAGCCCAACGATATTAAAATGACAAAAACAACTACTGGATGGCTTGGTAAATATTATATTGCCCCAGGTAATTATGAATATAAATTTATTGTAGATGGAAAATGGATCCCTGATCCAGATAATCCATTGACGCATGGCACAGGTGAATTTGTGAATTCATTTTTTGTGTACAAGCCTAATTATACTTTTAAATTGGAAGGTTACCCCGATGCAAAATCTGTAATTGTTACTGGTTCATTCAATGGTTGGATTCACCATGGTTATAAAATGCACCGAAATAATGGACAGTGGGAGTTGAAGCTTTTTATACCCAGAGGAAAGGTTTCATATAAGTTTATAGTAGATGGAGAATGGATTATTGATCCAGCTAACCCCGATTATGAAACCAATCAGTTTAATACAAATAATTCTGTAATTTGGATTGAGTAAAATATTATTTTAATTGTCTGAGTTTAGGAAGTTTTTATCATGTTTGAGCATATTGCTTTTAATTTCTTCCAGATTTTTTAGTTCAGAAAAACAATCATTGGATGTTTGTTCGCTCTGATTTACAAGGTCTTTAATGGCCCTTGCTATTGCCGAAAATCCGGCTCCAGCTTCACCAGCTCTTTTGGCTTCAATGGAGGCATTAATCGAAAGAAGACTTATGGTATTTTGTATTTCATAAAAGTCCTTGAAATATTTATGTAGTTTCTTCGTAGCATCATCAAGTATTTCGATTGTTTCATTTGACTTGTCTTTCCACATGATTGAAAAAAGAGAAAAGAACATATCTGCACCATGAGAATCTATCACGCTGACTTCTTTTGGGATGTGTTCACGTATAGCTTCCATTACAAGTTGATTCTTACCGGTTAATTCTACTAAAAAATCAATCTCATAATTGTTTATATCCGATATTTCTCTAACAGTTTTGATATTGTTCTTTCGGGCATATTCTATAGCTGGAGCATTGTAGTTTTTATCGCAGATCAATTCAACTTCAAAATCATTTGAAAACTCATAAAGCTTAATCATTTGCAGACATGCGTGTCCTGCACCAATAAATGCTATTTTCTTTTTCATACGGGTAGTTTAGTTCGATAAAAATACTATTATTTCATTAAAACAGAAATTAGCATGAAATAGTATTTTTTATTTCTTTGTCAAAAGAAGTGTTCTGTCTACAAAAAAAAAAGGTCATTCAATAAACGAATGACCTTTTTTTTACAAATATTTTATTTGCTTCCCATATCGCCATTTGCGTTTCCAACAAAAGTATTGTTTATTAATGTTGGATTAGAATTATCGTTGTAAATACCCCAACCTTCTGAGTATGAGATTGTACAATTGCTAATGGTAGGTGATCCACTTGTAACATCAGATAAATTAATGTTGCCATTATTGTATGAAGTTGAATAACCACCACCATATGAAATATCGCAATAATCAATAGTGGCACCATTCATTGTATTGCTGCTAAAGAAGATACCATCCCATTGCCCTGGCTGCTCAGTACCCAAAGGTGCGGCAGTTGTAAATATAATTGGGTCAGATGGAGTTCCTATTGCTACTAATGAGCCATAATCAGAATATCCGATTTCCATATAGTTACCTTCTGTAAATTTAAGCGTTGCTCCGGCTTCAATTCTTAAAACAGAACCTGTTTCAGATCCAACATAAATATTACCATCGATAACATAAGCTGCACTTTGAGCCAACCACGTTCTATCAGGTTGGGTAAAGTAATCACCATCAACTTTTATTCCCATGCCATCTTCATCCCATTGGTTAGCTACACCTATAGAGTGTACATAGTTCCCTTGAATAAAAACCTCATAACTATTACAATCATGAACATAGTTTCCAGTAAAATCTATGAAATAAGCATCATCATGTAACGAAATTCCATATGCTTCAGATAATCGAACTTCAGTATTGGTTATGTGGACACTGCAATCTTCAAGAATAACTGAACCATAATAAGAGGCATATCCACCACCAGCTTCAATTACACAATAGTTTAAAATAGATGTGTTTGAAGTTTGAGGTCCAAAATCAATATAATCCCATTGACCGGGTTGCTTTTGTGTAGCTGATGATGTAAATAGGATTGGTAGTTCTTCTGTACCATTTGCTTTTAATGTGCCATATCCGTTGAATCCAACTTCGATTTTTCCACCGTTTGTGAATTGGATGATATTACCTGCTTCAATAATTAGTTCTGCCCCATTGTCGTGCTTAATGTACAATGTACCATCAATTGTATATGGAGCTGTTTGTAATAACCATGTTGCTGAAGTTTGATCATAGTAGTCCCCATTTACAAAAATTCCTTTTCCGTTTAATATGTTGCCCGTTCCTATAGTATGAGCCCAATTTCCTTCAATTTCAATGTCATAGCCTACATTGTCTGTTGCAACATTGTTGGTGAATGATGAAAAATGAGAGTCATCTTCACAAACAACGCCATGATATCCAGAGTTTGAAAAACTACAGTTATTTACTGAAATGGTAGCATCTTCTACCCATAGCATTCCGCCATAGGATGAAGCGTATCCTCCACCATACTCTAGATTACAATATGTTAATGTGCTAGAACTTGAGGCACTCTGTTCAAAACTAATGTAATCCCAATCCCCAGCCGAAGGTGTAGTTGAATTACTAGTAAAAGTAATTGGATCGCTTTGAGTTCCAATGGCAGTAAGCTTAGAATTTGATCCAGTTACAACAATTTTAGCCCCATCCATAAATTTAATAGTTGAACCTGGAGCAATCGTTAAGTGTCCTCCATTCTGAATGTAAAGAGTACCTTCTATTACATAAGTTCCAAGGTACCAATTTACCTGTGTGGTAATTGACTCATTGATGATATCATGTACTACTAGGCTATCATCTTCATCGTCAAGTTCACATGACGTAAATGTTAATGCTAATGCTGAAATCAGCATTGAGAGAAAAATAAGTTTTTTCATTTGTGTTTATTCTAGTTAGTGTTTCTATTTAATATGCTTAGACAAAAATAGAAGATTACAGCCATAGTGTTATTTTATTTTATTCAAATAACAATAATTTAACTAAAAGCAACGCACTGTGTTATATTATTGTGTAATTACAGACCTTATTATCTTTAATTTAGGTATTTGCGTGATTTCCCTTAGTAATATAAAGGTATTCAGTGGTTTTATAATACCTATTATTTAATTGTTTCACTTAAGACTAAGTGAGGATTTTATGATTAATGGTTTATTTCAAACTAGAACAAATCTCTCAGTCCATTTTCAATTTGTTCATGCTGCCAAATTCGGAAAAGAAATTCGTTATTGGGTATTTTTTTATCTTTTGCTTCTATTAGTTCTGTAAATAGTATTTGCATATCATCATATAGTTTGAATTTTTCTGCCTCAATACGTCGTATTTGATATGTTTTATGTGATAGTTTAAGTGTTTGAGCATTCTTATTTTGAGTACTTTGATCCCAAAGTTTATAGGTTTCGTAACGTAGCTCAGATCCGTTTCTTATGCGTATAAAACCTTTATCGGTAATTGGTTCGTATGGATTTTTGAGTTTGTTGTTTATAATGGATTGGTATCCTGCTCTTTGATATCTATTTTTGAAGAAAAATGAACAATAGTTTATGCCAATGTTTAGGTTCTCTTTTGCGGCATAAGAGAGTAGTTCTAATGCTGTTAATTCAGATTCTAAAACAATTGGTTGTTCAGCATGTATGAATGTGTAAGGGTGCTTTGTAAGCTTTGGTGCATTATGCTGAGTAAGTCTGAGTTGATGTAAATTTAAATACTTTACACACAGATTATCTAATGTGTGTAGTAATGATTTGAGTTTTTTTAATTCTTCCGGAACGGCTGGTATTTCAACTGTTACGTTTGGAATAATTCCAATGGCTTTTTTTAATCCTTCAAGTTTATAGCCAGTTGCTCCTAAATCGAAACGGATTTCATTTAAGCCATGCTCTGCCAGTTCTTTAAATGTATTTTCATTAGCAAGTATTCCATTTGTATACATCCAAATGTATAATTTGGGATCGCTGTTTTTTCGAAGTTGTTTAAGGTATTTAACAACCTTATCAGCTGAAAGTAAGGGTTCTCCACCACTAAAACTGGCTCCTTTAAATCCAAAATAGTTAATGTACTCTGAGTAGCTTTCTGCAGTTTCAAAAGTTAGTCCTTGCGAAATAGGAGGATCGTCGCTTGTTTGTGGCGCTGGACAATAAAA
>PKTE01000217.1 GCA_002869335.1 Salinivirgaceae bacterium
CGAGTTATCGCCCTTGGGTGAGCCTGTTTATACAGTACTATTTAAAAAAGATACCGTGATAAAACCATCCAAATTGGGGGTAGAATTAAAAAACAGTAAATCTTTTGATCAGGATTTTGAAGTAGTTGGTGTGCGCAAACTAAGTATTGAAGATACTTGGGAAATGCAATGGGGAGAGCAAGAAGAGGTTTTGAATAATTACAATGAACTTATTGTTGATTTAAAAGAAAAAGGCGAGCAAGGGCGTAAACTAAATCTCTATTTTAGAGCTTATAATGATGGTATTGGTTTTCGGTATGAATTTCCAAGGCAAGAAGGTATTGATTCGTTATACATAATGGATGAAAATACCGAATTCAGATTAACTGGAGATCATACAGCATGGTGGATTCCAGGCGATTGGGATATTTACGAACATCTTTATAAAGAGACAAAGTTTACTGAAATAAATGCATTGGCTGATCGAGGAGCTCAATGGTTGGCACAAACTTATATCCCTGAAAATGCTGTAAATACGCCGGTTACTATGCGAACTGAATCAGGCCTGCACTTGAGCTTTCATGAAGCTGCCTTAACAGATTATTCTGGAATGACCTTGAAAATTGATCCGGATAATTTAAGTATGACAAGCGAGTTGGTGGGTTCAATGAACTACGATTATAAGGCCGCAGTTACATTGCCTTTTAAAACTCCGTGGCGAACCATTCAAATTGCGGAGCAAGCAAAAGATCTGATTGCTTCAAATCTAATTGTAAATCTTAATGAGCCAAATATTATTGGAGATGTGAGTTATTTCAAACCCATGAAGTATAATGGTATTTGGTGGGAGATGCATTTGAACAAAGCTACGTGGGATATGGCAAGCGGAAAGCATGGTGCAACTACAGAAAACGCCAAACGCTATATTGATTTTGCTGCAGAGAATAATCTTGGTGGTGTATTAATTGAAGGTTGGAATACTGGATGGGAGCAATGGATAGGAGTTGAAGATCGAGAAGATATATTTGACTTTGTAACGCCTTATTCTGATTATGATTTAAAAGGAGTGGTTGAATATGCTCATTCAAAAGGAGTAGAGATTATAATGCACCATGAAACCTCTGCTGCTGTAGAGACTTATGATCGTCAGATGGATACTGCTTATAAACTTATGAGCGAATTGGGCATTCATTCCGTGAAAACTGGTTACGTAGGTAAGATAATTCCTAAAGGGGAGTTTCATCATGGGCAATATATGGTGAAGCATTATCGAAAAGTACTGGAAACAGCTGCCAAATATAATGTAGCGGTGAATGCTCACGAGCCTATAAAGGCGACTGGTATTCGTCGTACCTATCCTAATGCGATAGCGCGTGAGGGGTTACGAGGACAGGAATTTAATGCTTGGGCCACAGATGGTGGAAACCCACCATCACATTTACCTACGATTGCATTTACCCGCATGCTGGCAGGGCCAATAGACTATACACCTGGGATTTTTAATATTAAACTTGATCCGTATAAGCCAGATAATCAGGTTAATACTACATTAGCTCAACAATTAGCACTTTATGTCGTTATTTATGGTCCATTGCAAATGGCGGCTGATTTGCCCGAGAGTTATAAAAATCAACCAGCGTTTCAATTTATTCGCGATGTGGGAGTAGATTGGGCAAAATCTGTTGTAATTAATGGTGAGGTTGGAGATTATGTGACAATAGCTCGAAAAGAGAAAGGAACTGATAACTGGTTTTTAGGCAGTATTACCGATGAGAA
The DNA here is from genome assembly GCA_002869335.1 of Salinivirgaceae bacterium. GTDB lineage: Bacteria > Bacteroidota > Bacteroidia > Bacteroidales > Salinivirgaceae > Salinivirga. The sequence continues at coordinate 1,756 of PKTE01000217.1, forward strand.
TTCTCGTGAATTTGAAATTGCACTGGATTTTCTTGATCCCGACAAAATCTATCATGCTATAATCTATCAAGATGGAAAGGATGCTCATTGGGATGATAATCCTCTAAGTATAGAAATTGTAGAACAAGAATTAAAATCAACAGATAAATTGCCCATTAAAATGGCACCAGGTGGTGGTTTGGCTGTTTCTTTTATTCCAAAATAAATAATGAAATTTTTATTTATAAATGAGTTGTAATCGGTGTTGGTATAAGTTATGCTGATTAAGATTAGTAAGCATTTAATATTTGAAAATATTTTATTTTTTATTCACATTTATAAAACATCATAAATTTCTATTCTTATCTTTGATTATCAAAATTATAGGTATCACTAACACAATTCATGGGTGTGAAATTGTGAAAAAATGATTTTTTTACTTTGACTAATATTTCGTAATCTTGCAAAATATTTAGTAATATGGCCAATTATGGTCGAAAAGTTACATTAGTGGTAACTAAATGTTTAACTAAAATTTGTTCTTATGTCATTAAAACAAAAGACGAAGGAGCTTTTAAAGAGAAGAGCCATTGCTGAGCAAGGTGGAGGCGATAAGGCGATTCAGAAACAAACTGCAATGGGAAAGATGACTGCTCGTGAGCGTATTCTAGCCCTTCTCGACAAAGACTCATTCCATGAGTATGACCTTTTCGTAGAGCACGAAGCTCGTGATTTTAACATGGACAAAAAGGTATTGCATGGAGACGGAGTAATTACCGGAACAGGAACTATTTATGGTTCGCCGGTGTGTATTTACGCACAGGACTTTACAGTAGCCGGTGGTTCTTTGGGAGCTATGCATGCCCGTAAAATCACGAAAATCATGGATCACTCCTTGAAAATGCGTGTACCATTAATTGGTATTAACGATTCAGGAGGTGCTCGTATTCAGGAAGGTGTTAACTCATTGGCCGGATATGGAGAGATCTTCTTCAGAAATACACTGGCGTCAGGTGTTATACCTCAAATTTCAGTAATTCTTGGTCCTTGTGCCGGTGGTGCTGTGTACTCGCCAGCCTTAACTGACTTTGTATTCGTGGTAGACCAAATTTCCAAAATGTTCATCACAGGTCCTGAAGTAATTAAAACAGTACTTGGTGAAGAAATCTCAATGGAAGAGCTTGGTGGAGCACGCGTTCAGGCAGAAAAGACAGGTAATGCCCATTTCTACGCTAAGAGCGAAATGGAATGTTTTGATCAGATCAAAAAACTGATCACATTTATTCCATGGAATAATGAGCAGAAAGCGAGAGCATTTCCTCCAAAAGAGCCAAGTAAAGAGTTTAAAATTGAAGACATTGTACCTAGCGATCCTAAAAAACCATACGATGTACGCGATGTAATCCGTGCACTAGTTGATGACTCTGATTTCTTTGAAATTCAAGAGCTTTTTGCAGCTAATATCGTAATTGGATTTGGACGTATTAATGGAGAAACTGTTGGTTTCGTTGCAAACCAGCCATTAATATTAGCAGGTGTGCTTGATACTGATTCTTCAGATAAAGCTGCTCGCTTTATCAGTTACTGTGATGCTTTTAATATTCCTATCGTTACGCTTGAAGACTTACCAGGTTATCTTCCTGGAGTTGATCAGGAGCATGCTGGGGTTATTCGTCACGGCGCAAAAGTATTGTACGCCTACAGTGAAGCGACAGTGCCAAAAATTACCATTATTCTTCGTAAGGCATATGGTGGAGGTTATATCGCAATGAACTCTCGTCACTTACGTGCAGATTTCGTATTTGCATGGCCAACAGCCGAAATTGCTGTAATGGGACCAGAAGGAGCTGCCAATATTATTTTCCGTAAGGAGATTAACGAAGCAGATGATCCTGATGCAATGCGTAAATTGAAAGTGGAAGAGTACAAAGAGAAATTTGCAAATCCATACGTAGCTGCTGCTAAAGGTTATATTGATTCAGTTATTGAACCTGAAACTACACGCCGCATTTTAATGCACTCTATCGAAGTTTCAGCTAACAAAAACGTGGGTCAACCTAAGAAGAAACACGGAATTCCACCATTTTAAAATTATTTGTTATGGAGGAAAAAGCTAAAAAACCAAGGTTTAAAAGTATAACAGTTGACGAAACAACTTATAAAACTTATACAACCAAAAAATTTGATGAGCGTAAGCCCTGGGAACCGGATAATCCATTTAAAATGGTGACATTTATTCCAGGAACAATTCTGAAAATTTTTGTAAAAGAAGGTCAGGAAGTAAAGAAAGGTGATACTTTACTTATTTTGGAAGCCATGAAAATGGAAAACGAAATTCTGGCTGAAATAAATGCTAAAGTAAAGAAGATCCATGCTAAAGTAGGAGATAAAATTCCTAAGGATTATCTTTTCATAGAGTTTGAATAAATAAACTTGAAATAACAAAAAGCTGCGATTATTATAATCGTAGCTTTTTTTTTGTGTATAGTAATATCCATTCCAATGAAAACGTCATTGCAATGACGTTTCCAATCACCTCCTTCTCACACAAAAAAAAAGCCCGCATCGCTGCAGGCTTCTTTGAAAATCTTAATATGAATTATTCCACAATGATCTTGTTTGTGTGAAGAATATTTCCATTCTGAACTTTTACAATGTAAATTCCTTCTGATAGATTTGATAGATCTAATGTAGCATTAGTTGACTCAAATCCTTTTGTAATGACTGTTTTACCAGCTAAGTCAAGAACTGCAACCTGAGCTCCTGAAACAACGTTTGGTAATTCAATAGTTACATTTCCATTTGTTGGGTTAGGATAAATTTTCAAGTTTTGAGCAACATGAGAATTGATTCCTACTCCTAATGTAATGTTCATTTCTTCCATTTCATCAACAATCATTTCCTCATTTACAACCGATCCATATCCATCAGCATAAACTGAATAGTAATATGTTCCTTCGTAAAGATCGAATGAAGTTTGTCCGTTCACATCTGATGAATGCTCCATACTACCAATCATAACAGTAGCACCTTCAATTGGGTTAGTTCCATCAGTAACTGTAAAGTTTGCACCATACATTGTACCAGGAGCCTCACCTTCAATATAAAGCATTAAGTTTGGTCTAACTGAACTATTACCATCATAGGCAGGAGGAGTTTCGCTATCAGAGTAACCATAAACTACAGACGTAAATGCAGTGGTTGTACTTTGTACTACATAAGAAGGTGAAGACCATGCTCCATTATCACCCCAAACGATTTCAACAAGAAGATTGCTGCTGGCGTTGAATACAAAGTCTGTAATGTCAAATGTATGCCATCCTGTTTCAGTTGGCATTGTGTATGTAGCTGCGCTGAATACCTCTGTAGCACTAGTCATGTCTTCGTAAGCAGTTCCAAGCTCAGTAGCTGAAGTTTCAATGAATTTGATTGATAAGTTCTTAACTTCATGTTCATCTCCTAAACTTGTGAAATTAAGCGCAATTTCCTGAAGGTTTACATCTCCGTCACCTATTTCAGAACCTAAATATAACATCTGTGTAA
>PKTE01000335.1 GCA_002869335.1 Salinivirgaceae bacterium
ATTTAAGCCTGGAATAGAGACTCTGCATGGACCACAACTCACACTGGTAAACTGAAGCACTACTATTTTACTCTTCAACGCATCAAGCGACACATCCCTATTATCCACATCTTTTAGCACCCAATTTGCTGCCGTCTTCCCTATTAATTTACTTTTATTCTGTCTTTTATTGTTTACTCCTGCTTCTCGGAACTTATAATCTTTGGGGAAATAATCATTTGGATTAAAATTATTAATATCTAATGTGTTTATTTCAACATTGCTGCAAATTTCAACAGAAATATCATGAGACATTTCTCTTCTGACCTTAAAAGGTAAATCGCGGCTTTTATCTATCCATATTTCATAACGTGAAGTTGGATCTCCAAAAACATAAGGACTTGAGGGAACATGATATGCTTTACCGAAAAACTCTACCTGATTTTCTTCATGAATTGTGATTTGTACATACAATGAAGTGTCAAGGTCTTGAAATGAAAACGAAATACTATCATCGGTTGTCAACGCATATTGGAGAATGCTTTTAGCATAATTAAAAAATGGTGGTGTAGTGGGTCTATATGCCAAGTTGCGTTTCAATTTAAAGCTATCGATTAAAACCCCTTTGTGCTTATGATAAATATAGGCGCGCATGTTTCCATCATAGATAAAATCGGCTATTGACTTATCTTTCATCAATCTTACCTGTTTTGAACCAATAGTTGTATCAGCAGGATTATCATACTCTTGCACAAAACTTTTATACACATGTGCTGGAGCCGTATCTGAAGGCACCCAGGCTTCAATTCCCGAATTATACGAGGCCGATTTAACGGTTTGGAGTTTTTCCAGGACGTTTTCCAAATAATCAACTGAAGTGTGGTTTTCCTGGCATGCATTTAGCAAAAACGATATCAGTATTAGTCCAATAAATATTTTTTTGTCCATGTTTTAAGGTTCATTATGTGAAATTGAATAATTACAGATAGAAAACAACTGGATTTGGTTATGCTTTAGGCCTGTTTTTAATCATTTCAAGATATAATTGCTCCACCTTTTCTCTTGCCCAAGGGGTTCTTCTTAAAAACTTAAGGCTTGATTTTACAGATGGGTCGTAGTTAAAGCAACGAATATTGATTATTGATCCAAGTCCTTCCCATTTATATTCTTCAACTAAATCCTCCAACATATCTGCCAACTTTACTCCGTGTAATGGATTGTTTGCTTGCGGGTTGCTATTTTTATTTTTATCGTTCATTTTCTTAAGATTATTCATTTTAGAAGATTCGATAAATTTAAGCATAACATTGGTTCAACAGCAATTGTGTAATTAAAATAGATGAAAAAGGGCAACTCACCATTGAATGTTTTTTTGTAAAAATCTAATGCTGCGTTTCTATATTATTTATCTATTAGAATTGATTCAGGTTAACATTGATTCAACTTCGCCTTTAGCCGGCTGGGCTCTTACTTTTTTTGCTTCAGGTCAAAAAAAGTAAGCAAAAAAACCCCGCCGCTGACGAAAAAATCCTAAAAATCAGCTATTATGTCTAAAGTTTACGAACTCGCTCCAATTTTTACAAAATTGGCACTCAAACAACGCAAACTTTAACGCCATAACACGCAGATTTTCTTAACGTATTTTTTCTAAGGCGGACACTAGCTTTTAACTTTCTTGGAAAACTAGGCCCATTAAAAAGACTAAGGTCGATCCATAGAAATTCAACGTTTAACTAATTTTTCAGGTGCAATACCCATTTATTACATGCGCTGCCGTATCGCATTCTAAGCGTGACGTTGTTTAAAACTAGTGCTGCGTGCATATATTAAGTCTTTAATAGGATTGAATCAGGTTTCAAGTTTCAGTTTGCTGAACTTGAAACTTGAAACTTGAAACCTGAATCGCAGATGTTCTGAATAAAACTAGTGTCAAATCACTACTGAGAAGACACTAGTTTTTAGTCACGAAAATCACCTACTGAAAAGAAAATTTATCATTAGGAGTATCTTATCAATTTTCAAGATAATCTACTGCAAACTGCACCCAATCTTTCACAGATTTGTCCAAATAAATATCTGGTTGCACTCCGATATTGTCAATAGGATAATCAGGAAGTCTTCTGGCTCTCCATGCTGGCAAAAGAAGTTTGTAACTATCACACCCAAATTCGAAATAATATGCTGAAGCGTAATCCAATGCTCCATAAGTGGGTGTTCCTAATACTTTTACTTTTTTACTCTGCTTCATATGAAACAGAAAGCTTTCAGCAGAACTGCCGCTAGATTTATTAGCCAGGATTACAACCTGTTCAGGACTCTTTTTTGCAATTTCAACTTCAGTAATAACAACATCAGTAGAATCTGTGTTTACAAATTTGCCTACATTGGCCTTAAAGAGCTTTATCCATCGGGTTACCATTTTTTTGTCTGCCAAATACTTTTCTTCATCAGGAGTTATATCAATCCAGTACTGTAAAGTTTTAATAACTGTTGGAGTAGCTAACCATTCTGTTCCCAACGATCTCATATTATTTGTACAAATATAAGGCAGTAGTTTCTGATAGGCATTATCAGTTCCTCCGCTATTATCCCTAACATCAACAATTAAATTCTCACAGTTTTCTATTAGTTGAATATTAGCATCAATTAATCTTTCGATACGTTCAACATAACCCTGTTCAAAGCTTGACATACAAATCAAAACGGTTTTTTCTGTCAGCTTTTTAACATAGAAACCATCTATTTCATCCAATTTTGATTGAATCTCATTTTCTGTTAGTTTTGGCTTCGGTAGTTCTTTTATAAATACAGAATTGATATTTTTGAATGACAAAATAGCTCCTTCGTAAAGTTCATATTCATCTTCTCTTGCGGAATGATCACCCATAAAATAGTTTGCCTTTCCATCCTTCATTAAGCAAAACTTAACGTCATTTGTTTTCCACGCCTTGTTGGCACTTTCAATAATAAATGCCTTATATTCGTCATGTTTTTTAATTATTCCGACTTTATATTCTCCTGAGTTCCATATTCCTTCAAGATCATCTGTAGTAGTTAAAATGTGCTTTTTATAACTCTTCAGGTTCACATCCAGTTTTTCAGCGACTTTAGTATCTTTTTCTTCAATTGGAGCAGCTTCTTCATCATTGTTTTTTTGGAGAGCAATATGACCATCTTTAAAATAAGCCAAATAGGTTTTTAGTAATTCAAAACAACCGGATTCCTTCACATCTTTTGATTGATTTTGTAGGCCCGTTTTAAAGTTTTCGTAAATCAATTTTTGAGTTGTTTTCTCCTTCATTCCAGGATAATCGCTTTCCACTCTTTCTATTAATTGATTTAACGCTTCTTCGCAATTACATTTTTTTTGCGAAAATGATAACAGGGTGGTTCCTAAGATCAATATTGTGATTATAATATGTTTCATAATGTTTCTTTTTTTCTGTTTTAATAAGTTTCAGTTACCAATTAAAAGTGAATTTCGCAGATTTTTTTTTATGAAACCAGTGCCAGATCAAACATGAATTGACACTGGTTTAAAATCACGAAAATCACCTACTGTATAATAAGTTTGCGTTTCAGACTATATGTGATTAATTCTCCAAATAATCTACCGCAAACTGAATCCAATCTTTCACAGATTTATCCAAATAAATATCCGGTTGGACTCCAATATTGTCTATAGGATAATCAGGAAGTCTCATGCTTCTCCATGTTGGCATAACAAGCATGTAATTTTCAGAGCCAAATTCAAAAGGAGAAGCAGAACCATAATCTATTACACCATAAGTGGGAACACCTAATATTTTTACTTTTTTACTTTGCTTAGCTTCTAAAGTAAATGCTTCGCCCGAGCTGGCCGTCATTTTATTTACTAAAACAGCTATTTGTTTTGGACTTTTTTTAGCAATTTCAATTTCTTTAACTAAAACATCAGCAGTGTCGGTATTTACAAATTCCCCCATCTTACCTTCAAACATTTTAATCCAACTTCTGGCCATTTCTTTGCCTTCTTCATCATCAAACCAATCTTCTACTCCATCAATTAAGGTTTGTGTAACAAGAAATTCGGAACCTACTCCTCTAATATTATTTGTAATAATATATGGTAAGATTTCGTCGTAAGCATCATATGTACCTCCTAAGTTATTTCTTATATCAATAATCAAATTCTCACTGTTTTCGATTGCATTTTGGTTATCCGATACTAATTTCTCAATTTTTTCAACATGTGCATCGTCAAAACTGGAGATACATAACAAGGATGTTCTTTCGGTTAGTTTTGTAAAATAAAATCCTTCAATTTTATCTAATTTTGATTTTATTTCGTTTTCTGTCAACTTCGGTTTGGGTAGTTCTTTAATAAATACGGAGCTAATGTTTTTGAAAGCTAAAATACTTCCCTCAATTAGCTCGTAGCTATCTTCATGTAATGAATGGTCGCCCATGTAGTAATTTGCTTTCCCATCTTGCAATAAACTAAACTTGATTTCATTGGGTTTCCAGCTTTCATTGGCCGCTTCTATAATAAAACCTTGATAATCATTTTCCTTTTTTATTATTCCCACCTTGTATGATGAGGAGCTCCATACCCCCTCGAGTTCATCCTTGGTTTCATATATGTATTTATAAAAATCGTCAAACGTATTATCAACTTTGCTTTCAGATTTTTTGTCAGGTTGAGAATCTTGAATTTCATTTGTTTGAGAATCTTGATTTTCCCTTGCCTCTTTCATTTCTTGAAATTCCTTTGTTCTAATCAAAAAAATATGTGCATCTCTAAAAAAGGATAAATAGTCATTTAATAGATCGAAACAATCAGTAGCCGAAATATTTTGAGATTTGATTATTAACCTTTCTTTAAAGGTATTATACATTCTTTTATCTGGTGTTTTTTCTTTAAACCCAGGATACTCACTTTCCATTTTTTTAATTAATAGGTTTAATTCTTGTTCGCAATTACATTCAGATTGCGAAAAGGATATCAGGGCTGATCCTAAGATCAACATTGTGATTATAATATGTTTCATAATAATTAGTTTATATATCAATTATAAAGCTGACTTGTGGATAGTCGTAAACAACTCACTTACAGGATCTAATTATGCGTTTCTCGAATCACCTGTCCGTCAAATAGGTTGATTGTGCGGTGCGCAAAATTTGCATCACGTTCGGAGTGCGTTACCATAATAATGGTAGCTCCCTCCTGGTTCAATTCTGAGAGTAATTCCATGGCTTCTACTCCATTTTTAGAATCGAG
>PKTE01000222.1 GCA_002869335.1 Salinivirgaceae bacterium
AGTTGACTTCCTTTGTAGTGTCTTGTAGAAGCCTGCAAGCATTAGTATTGCTGTCAATTTCAAAGTCACTTCCATAAGAATAATTCATATAAAGCACATTGCTAAATAGAAGTTTGGCAATTAAAAATATTACATTCTTCATTAAATTGTTTGTATTAGTTGGCCTCCACCTCCCGAATCAGTTTCAAATTTTCCTTTTCAATTTCAGTTAGAAAGTCGTTTACATCTTTATGCTGTGGAGTATACCAATCTTGGCTATTGAAATATTTATCCATTTCGCCTCCCTCTTTGAAAATATAACCGTAGCGGGCAAAAATTTCGTTGCGCATGATTTTGAGGTCTTGATATGTCAATTTCTTGAGAGCATCGATACTTAAAAACCTTAAAGAAGCTTGAGGGTAATTACCCTTAATATGAGAATTTATTTCTTTTGTAACAGCCTCAAATCTTCTATTTTTAATTGAGAAAATTCTTTTGAGTTTATCTCTTTCACTTATAATAGAGTCTTTAAAAATAATTACATTTTCTAACTCATAACCACATATATCATACGCATCAAATATAATAGTGTCAAGCAACCCCCCTTCTTTGTTATATAAAGCTATTGTGTAATCACCTCTAATTCCTACACCACCCACCAGTTGGCAATGAATTATCATAATATAGTTTGGCCTTATAGATTTTGAAACTGGAAAATAATATGTCTTGTAAAAATTATCATAGTCTCCAGCTTCTATTAAATCAAGAGAGTCCTTTTTACTGTATTCAGGATCAATAAATTTATCAACCAAATTTGATTGGATATATGAGTTTATGCTTAAATCTCTCCTTAGGTCAAATGGAAACTTAATGTCATTAAAACCATTTATAAAATCATCAAAGTCAGATCTTTTGATTGAATCTCGCTCAGTAAAATTGCAATAAGCTTGTATAGATAAAAAAAAGATAAGTACTTGAACTAATAAAAAAAATCTTCTCATAAATATTGTTTGTTATGATGTGGATGCATTTTCATTTGAATTTGAAAGTTTAAATGTAGTAGAATTATTTTCATCAGAGCTCACATAACTTTTCTTAAAAGCGATAGATTGCAAAATTGAATTCATTTCGATAAGTGGATTCAGTAATACTTCCTCACTTATCTCTGAATATTGCGAAGATTTAATATCAACTTGTTTAGAAATATGAGATGATCTACCATAATTATCTATACTCATCCGTGCAATATTAACAATCCATCCTAATGAAAACTTACCTGTGGTCTTCGTAAGATTATATTTTCTGCCAGTAACTTTTTGACCAGAATTACCTTCAATAGTATAAATAAGTGCATCTTCATTTGTTAATAATACCTTTTCTATCATTGCTGTATGACTACTATCAAAACCATTTTTCGCACTTTCTTTAAAAGAGTTATTACCTGAAGGATCAACTATCATAATATCACCCGGTTGAGGATAAATATTCTTATTAAAAAACTCTTTTAATAGCTTTACTTTATCTTTCTTGGAGGTTTTTCCTGATACTTGTTTATTAATTTTTTTCCAAATATTCGACTGACCTACTTTTTGTTGTCCTTCTAATTTCCCCCCTTTATCTTCATCATAGTTCCAAAAGTTTTCGTATCCATTAACTATCTGAGATCCGCCCCAAGCTCCCCTACGATTTTCACTTTTAGTAGCATGGTTTGCACTAATGCCAAGAACAGAATTCATTACAGTGGTGACAAATTTTGAACACCAAGGGTCATATTCAGGAGTACCTCTATAAGAACTTTGCTTTGTATAATGATCAACCATATAACCCTTATTCAAATATCTTTTCCCTTTCTTCTCTTCCCACTCTTTGCCTTTATGGTATATAGTCCCCATTAAAAACTCTGATTTAGCTGCTTGCACGGATATTTTTCCCGCAATTTTAACTTTTTGTTCGGGTGTAAAATTCGGACTTTCCTTTAACGCCTTGACCTTTGGCGGATATTCCTCAAATTGTTTGCGGACGTAGGTAATAATTTGCTTGATTTTTTCTTCTTCGCCTTTTTCGTTTTCGATAATTTCTTTCAATCCAAAAGCCTGATGGGTTAAATTGAGTTTCAGTATTTTATCAATACGTTGTTTTTGAAATTGGTTATCCTCTTTATTTCCTGTTGCTTGAGTGTCCAGTTGGTCAGCCATTATTTCAAGCACATTTCTGTCGAATCGGACCAAATCAGAGTCTTTGGGGGAGTTTTGGGCCAGTGCAAATGCCAGACTATCAGCACTAAATGAGCCTCGTGTAATGAGTAAAGCCGCAATGTTTGATCCGTGGCTTTCCACGTATGGCAAGATTGCTTTTGAAAATTCAAGCACTGTAATTTCATCATTTGTATAAGATGAATATGCATTTGCAATTATTTGTTCAGGTTTTTCAGCTACTTCCTTTTTTTCTTCTTCCTTTTCAAGAGAACCACTTTTTGTAGAATAAACTATTTTTTCACCGGCAAAAAAACCTTCTACACCATTCCAATTCTGTAATTTAGATTTATTGCGTGTTTTGAGTTCATCCGTTGAGATATTCAGATGATCAGCGATTTGCTTCAAACCCCATCCTTCCGGAACTACAAAAGTTGATAAACCACCATTTCTGGTTTCCTCTTCCTTTTTGTGCATAATTCTGTTCTTAGGTTTTTGGTTCATATAGAAAAGCAATTCCCTAAGTTGGGCTTCCCTATCCTGAGTTCCTGAATTTTTATTATGAGAAGGCTGCTTAAAAACATCGGGCTTTTTACGCTGCATGTATTCCGACATAACTTGATTGTTGGCTGTTTCGGGCAAAAATAGCTTTTATTTTGAAATTGGGAAAAGAAAATATAAACCATTAAGAAGTTAAGTTTCATTAAGAGCTCCAATTACCTATCTTAACTATTCTTAATGTCTTAATGGGTCAAAAAACAAAACTTAAATCAACCATTAGTCATTAAGAGCTTCGTTTACCTACCTTAACTAATCTTAATGGCTTAATGGTTCAAAAAAAATTAATCTGAATAAACCATAATTACCGAACTTATTTTTCACGCAGCGACCGCAACGAAAAACGCAAAGATCGCAGCTTAAAAAATCTTACATGTTAGCAAGTCCTTTTGATTATCTATCTCGTTGAATAACAGAGGTTTCGCTTAAATCAATCAATCCATGATCTAATATCTGTGATCCAAGATCCTTTAAAGTATCACCCTAAAAGTCTCCCTCTTCCCATTCACTTCTACCTCCATGGTATGGACGCTGCCTCCCGGAGCCGGGTTTGGAATCTCAATGCGATTTAAACCGATAGAAACATCACGTATTTCATCCAGCACAACCTGTCCCATTAAATTAAATACTTTAATTTTTGCTTTTCCATCGGTTGTTGCCGTAAAATCTAGTTTCACAAACGAACCCGCCGGATTCGGATATGGAGGATAAATTACCGGCCTGTCACCAAATACATATGAGCATTCATTATTCCCCAGAGCCTGATCTTGAACATAATTCAATTCGATACTTAGCCAACGCAAATGCTCATCGTCGGGAATAAAATACTGTGTGCGGAAAGTGTAAGTCTTTTGCTCTCCAGGATATAGATTGCCCGTCATGGTTTCGGCAAACATTTGACCATTGCTTAACGTCAATCTTAGTTCAGGATTTGTCACACTTTTTGTGCCCAAATTTTCCAAATCAACCGATACATAAAGACGACCTTCGTTGATAATTGCGCGACACTCAATAATGCCTCCATCGATAAATGGCGCTAGTGCCAATGTAGAATCTATAAACTCACCCTCGCAACCATCATCATTCATTGCATGCAACCTTATCACAAGCAATCCAGCTGAATCAACCTCTAATTCAGGATTTTGATCAGTGCTAAAAAGCTCATCATTCAAATACCAACTCCATTGAGAAGGATTAGAGGTATTTTCCAAATTAATTGTAGTAGGATAGAAAGTAGTATCATTAAGTTGTGCGAACGACACCTCGGGGGATTCATTTACAACATATTCGCTACTAGCTGTGTCTTCACAACCAGCTGCATTTTTCACCCTTAATAAGAAAGAATAAGTGCCTGCCTCTGAAATCCCTAAAACAGGTGTGTTACCAGCTAAAGTTGTGTCTGCGAACACCAAAACAACAGACCCCTCAGATTCACCTTCGCCCCAACTGACATTGTGGTTAAGCTCATTTTCAACCCCTTCACAACCTGTTTGCTCAGGTACAGCGGCTATGGGTAAGTTATGAATTTGTATAATTTGACTTAAAGTATCGGTACAACCATCAGCCAATTGTCGCACAATTAATTTTACTGTTTCTTGCTGAGAATTTTCAAAAACAAAAAACGGATTTTGATCAGAACTTGAGCCTAAATCTCCAAATTGCCATTCAGAGAAATACTGTTGATTCAAGTTTGCTGTGGACAAATTGGTAAAATACACAGGCTCACCAATACAAGCCACATCATAACTAAAATCAGCATTAGGAGCCGGTTTTACCTGAATGGGCTGAATAATGGTGTCCGTACAATTAAACTCGGTAACCACAATGAGTTGTGCTTCCACTTCACCTGCAGAGCTGAATGTATGCGTTGGATTATCCACATTATAGCCTTCATCTTCAATAAGCCAATTTGAAGAAACCAATTCACCATCCACAGAAACCGAGGTATTATTTAATTCTACAGTAGCATTTTCACATACCTGCAACGTAGAAAAATCAGCTTCAGGAAGCTCATGAATATCGAGCATAAGTGTAGTATCATTATCGCAACCCTCATTTGTCTCAATAAAAAGCGTAACCTTCACATATCCCGTATCCGCAAAAGCAAACTCCGGATTTTGCTCAGAGGAGCTACCATAAGCACCAAAATCCCAATCAAAACTTTCAATAATTGCCCCATCATAGGCCACCGACAAATCATTGAATTGCACCGCAGCATCACGACATGTTGTGCCAAATTCAAAGTCAGCCTTTGGTGCTGTTCCGGCCACATCTACAAAAATGGTGTCGCGCGCAATGCATCCTAATTCGTTCGTGACATACACACTAATTTCTTCTGCCTCTTCAATCCGAAAATATGGTAGGGTTGAGCCATCATGCCAGAGAAAATCAACTGGTTCATCCTGACCCACCTCTAATTCAAGCCTGTTACCTGAACAAAGTGTTAAATCAGGCCCAAGTGTAGCATTCACAGG
>PKTE01000248.1 GCA_002869335.1 Salinivirgaceae bacterium
AAACTAAAACTATATAATATGGCATTATTTGAATGGGAACCTCGCTACAGTGTGCATATTAGCGAATTTGACAATGATCACAAAAAACTGATTGAATTACTTCAAAAATTGCATCAGAACATGCTTGATGGCCAAGGTAAAAATATCGTTGGCGGTATTCTAGATGAATTGAAAGAATATACAGTTTACCATTTTGGTGCTGAGGAAAAATTAATGGAAGAGTATAATTATCCTTTATTTGAAGAACATAAGGCTAAGCATATTGAGCTTATTGAGCAACTGGATGAACTGATCGAAAGTTATAAAAAAGGGGAATCACAAATTTCAACAGAAACATACAGATTTCTCAACAAATGGTTGACAAACCATATTATGAATGCCGATAAAAAATATACAGCCTTTTTTAAAGACAAAGGACTGTAAAATAATACAGTAGGCCGTTCTATCGCTCTCCGTTTTACGGAGTGAGGAAAGTCCGGGCAGCATAGGACATCATGCTTCTTAATAGGAAGAAACCTGCGAAGGTTTGTTGGTGCAGAAGAAAATAACCGTCCCGACTTGTCGGGATAAGGGTGAGAAGGTAAGGTAAGAGCTTACCAGAGTTATGGGTGACCATAATTGCTGTGCACTCCATGAGCTGTAAAACCATGTAAACCAACACTTGAGGATTGTCCGTCCGATGTTGGAGGGTAGGTTGCTTGAGGTTATTAGTGATAATAATCCCAGATAAATGATAGAACTTATTGCTTTGCAATAGGACAGAACCCGGCTTACAGGCTTGCTGTTTTTTAATAGATCTTAGATATTGGATCTAAGATCTTTGAAAATCCCATATCCCATATCTAATATCTAAAATCCCTATTAATTACACCACTCTCTTCTTAAATCATCTGCCTTTAGCGAACCCAGATCATAAGCTTTCCAAAGATCTCGACAACTTTGTTTAGTTTCGCCCAGTTCATGACGGCAAATACCCCTACCCAAATATATTTCAGCTTTTCTTGGCCAAAAGTCAAGGCACATGTTATAATCTTTGATGGCTTGTTTAAAAACTTTACAACTTTGATAAATTTGGGCTCGTAAAAAGTAATATGTTGGATTCCTATCCTCCAATGCAATAGCCTTATTGATATGCGGCAACGCCTTCATGCAACTTCCTGTCTTATAGATTATTGAAGCATTATAAAAGTGTGCATTATCTTTTTCGGGCATTGCTGCAAGGTATATTTCTGCATAAGGAGCAACTTCTTCAAATTTTTCCATAGCTATTCCTGCTCGTGCCGCAATCTCATACCACCGAGGATCATAGTCAGCTAATTCAATTGCTTTTATAGCATCTTTGAAGGCCTTTTTAGATTTATCCAGCTTCAGATAAACTTCAGCTCTAAATCCATAATATACAGCTTCTCTATCCTCCTCGTTAATGGCCATGTCAATATCGTCCAATGCAGTTTTGTAAAAACCCTGTTCGTAAAGCAATTTCGATCTTAAAAACCATGGTTTGTCTTTATAAGAGCGATCCTCAATTAATTCATCCAATAACTGTAAAGCTAAGTCATAGTTTTGCACTGAAAGCTCCTGGGCAGCCATTTCGACTTTTAAATCATATTCACTATAGTGTGGAAGTTTCCATAAACTATCCCATTGAGGTTCTAATTTTAAAGCCTTAAGCACCGAATCTGTTTTTACGGACGACCTGTTGGGCTTATAGCGAGCCGCCAGCATTTTTTCTAGCATCACAAAGGCACTATCTAAATTATTCTGCTTTACATAATATCTTGCGCCATAAAAGTATCCAAAACCCTTATCCAATGAGCGCAATTCTGAAATCATCTTCAATGCCTTTTTGTAATTACCCGCGTTCCAGTTCGCTTCTACCAACCTTTTCTTAAACCAAGATTTTCTTGAATCTAAGGTATTAAAAATGGCCGCTGACTCTTTATATTCGCCTAATTGAAATAATGCCTCAGCCCTTATCATTTCTGTGGGCTGGGAGAAAGAATTATATGCGAAAATTAAATTTATAAATACTATTATCGAGGTTCTATTTAAAAAGATTTTTATCATTATTTAAAACTATACACATGAATAAATCCTACTACATAACGTTCTTCTAATCCTGAAATTCTTTGCTCTGTTAAATTTATAATGTAATAATATACACCGGTAGAGACTGGTTTATTTGTTGCTTTATCACTTCCATCCCACTCTATTAGCGGATCGTTGGTTTCAAAAACTATCTTTCCCCATCGGTTAAAAATTTTTGTTTCTGCTTTAACAATTGTTCTTAATATAGCACTCTCGTCACCTTTAGGCTTAAATACGTCATTGATATTGTCATTATTGACGGTCATTACATTTGGCAAATCGTAAATATCGCATGAATCCACACAAATGGTTGTTGAGAAATCACTTTCATTACCCTCAATATCAATAGCTTTTAAAGCATAGCAACCTCCGATTCCATACTCTGGAATGTGTATAATAGAAGTGGTATCAGGATACTGATATTCAGCAATAAAACTCAAAGGGGTATTATTTTGTGATGTATGATAAACCGCTACAGATACAACATCGTCATCAGAGGCTTGCCATTCCAATATATTTTGAAAAAGATCGCAGTTTGCACTAACTGCCAATTGAGGTGCGGCTGGCGGAACGGTATCAATCGGAATTGCTGAAACAATCTGCGAATAGTTTACAATGGGTTTTACATACCCATCTTCGTAATACTGCCCTTCGGTTTTTAATCTGTAATTATATGTCTCACCATTGATTAATCCGCTGTGCACAAAAACTGCGGTATCCTGTACTGCTAATTCTATTTCGCTACCTGATAATACTTCATAAAAAGTAAATTGCTCATTTACCCATGCCACATTGTACTCGGGTTTTAATAAAACCTGCTTATCAGCTGAATAAGCTATAAGCTGCATTGAGCTGGCAATCATAGGCTGACTAACTAATCCAGCTGCATTATGCAATTCTACTTTATAACTATACGCATTACTTAAAGTGTTTAATCCATTATCAATATAAGTTGTATCATCCAATCCTGGAAACTCAACAATTGGCTCATTTTCAAAACTTTGACCATACAGACCAATTGACCGAAATACTTTATATGAATATGGTCCGGGGTGTTCAATGGTATCAATTTCCATTGGTTTTGACCATGCAAGATAAATCTGTCCATTTGCTGCAGAAGTCTCTTCCACACTTACATTTGTAATTACAGGTACGCCTTTAACAAGACTGGCACATGTTTCTACAGATGCATAACCCTTTGCATCGTTATACAATGGCACAACACGATAGCAATATTCAAAACCTTGCGGCAAGCCATTTCCGTTATTGGCATCCAGATATGATATATTATCCTGATCCAATACTGCAATCCGCTTATAAGATGTTCCCTCCGGAATACCTGTTTGGCATATATCAAAACCCCAATTTTCACTCAAATTGGTTCTGTACAATTCATAACCAGTTTCACCGCAACCTGTAGCAGTCCATTCTAAATCGATGCTGTTATTAAAAGATGTAATGGAGCTAAATTGGGAGGCTGGACCATTGATCCATATCTGGATATAGTGTAAATCGGCCAGTACGATATCAGCATCTGTATCTTCTGCTTTTATTACAAGTAAATAAGGTTGACGCCTGATATGCGAACAATTGGTTTGCCAATAAACACGGGCAGTCGTCGTATCATTACTTGTCGATAAAACTTCGAATTGAGCAGGTTGATTCAAATCAAATGCCCCACCTAAAGGGGTTAGCTGCAAATTATCGCCATCCGGATCCCATGCTTTTACCTCTAAATCCACTGTTTCGCCCGCTAAAACACAGATATTTTGGGGAGACGTTAAGTCAGGTGGCATATTATCAGTTTCATACACTTCTATTTGCAAATCACGGGTTATTTGCCCGATTTTTACGCCTTGCCTCCACTCTTCAATTAATATAGCCACATTAAATGCTCCCAATTCCGTTGGTTTATCCCAAATTAAATCGCCTGTTATTTCATTAATGGTCATATTATCTGGAAAAGTAAAACCATCAATGGGCTCGCCATTTTCACCAGTACATGCCGTTAATCTATATGCCAAACTATCTCCGTCGGGGTCCCAGGCTGCTGGATTATGAATGAATAGCCTGTTTTTAGCTGCTTTATCAACCGGAGGGCTAAGTAGTTGCGGTGTATTATTTAAACCCAATGCCGGATTAATTTGCATAATTGTTTTTATGGAAAACACCACGGTTACAGAATTAGGGATATTAGCAACCCCCTCGTTTCGATTAGGATCTTCAACTACAAGCTCGTAAGTTCCGGGTCCAGGAAAAGTATGGGTTGTGACATAAATATTTTTCCGATAATAATCTGGTAAATCAATCATTACAGAACGCTGTACAAGCGCTGTGGTATTATCTCCAAAATCAATTTCCAACACAGGCCTGTCAACCGGAGGCCAACCAGAAGATGTTGGTTGTGTATTGGTAAATGTGGTTATGGTAATTTCATAGGAAAACTCTCCTTGCTGCACATAGGTAATCTCTCCTGCCCGATTATGTGTTGCACATAATCGACTGGAAATAAGCATTATAAAAATAACCAATATGTAATTAATCTTCCACACTTGCACAAGCTTTTGATTGATCTAACCTATAACCTTCTTCAATATTGTTTGTTTTTACTATTAGTAAATTTGTCTGATCACGATATAATTCAAAAAATGCTTCGCAACAAACTTTTATCGTAGCATTTCTTTTCACTTTTACTTTATATGTAATTACTGTAACATCTTTTTGAGGCTTTACATCTAAAAACGACAATGATAGCCTTTTTTGATCACCATATATAAACAGTTTTCGACTTAAATATTCAGTTATATACTTCTTGGATTGCTCATCATCATAATTAATTTTATATGCTTTTTCAGTAAAATGTGTGATTGCTGCCTCCAAATCGTCTGTAAAAAGCCTCATTTCAATTTCAGCTTCATTTTGTTCATTTACATTCAAATGTATAACCCCCAAATGCAAAGGGTGCATAATCAAAAGCGAAATCCATAAACCTATCATCTGAATCATATGTAAAATTACTATCTTGGTATGGTAAAACAAAGGGATATTTAATAATTATGTTTGGAACCTATTTTTCATTGGGTGTTGACCACATCGCAAATTTAAGAGGCTATGATCATATAATTTTCTTAATTGTATTATGCGCTACATATTCATTTAATAGCTGGAAAAAGCTTTTAATACTGGTTACTGCATTTACCATTGGACATTCGCTAACACTAGCACTGGCTACTTTAAATTTGATTAATGTAAATAGTCAATTAATTGAGGTTTTGATTCCGGTAACTATTCTTGTCACAGCATTTATTAACTTGATTAAACCTGGTGAAAAAACATTTGGAAGGCTTAAGTACGCTTTTGCACTGTTTTTTGGATTAATACATGGATTAGGATTCTCAAATTATTTGCGCATGCTGTTGAGCAGTGAATCTGACATTACCATTCCACTGCTGGGGTTTAATCTTGGTGTTGAAGTTGGTCAGCTATTAATAGTCCTTTGCATTTTAGCAATAACCTGGCTTATACTTGGATTCACAAAGATAAAAACACGCGATCTGATTATGTTACTATCAGGAATTGGGATTGGAACATCGATTATCATGATTATTGATAGACTTTAACTTAATTTTAACCGAGCCCAAATTGAAATTGATTAGTTTTGTACTACAGTATATTTAAAACCCAACGCCATGAAAAAACTTATCCTACTACTTTCAACTATACTACTTATTATCAACGTAAATGCTCAAAAAATTACTTTTACAGCCAATGATTTAGCAATAACCGGCGACTCTTTCTCAATGCTCAAAATTCAGTATGACAGTACTAATATGCTATCAATTAATGATGTTGATCCTTTTGCTTGGGACTTTTCAAATATCATTGCTAATACTGAAGATATAGTCAATATACTTTCAAAAGATGATTTTCCTGAATTAGCAAGTTTGCCTGATGGTACAATGGTTATGGAACAAGACGAACAGAGTTATATTTGTCTTAATTTAAATGGAGATCTACTTCAAATGCTAGGCTTATTGGTTAATTTAAATGGAACCTGGACACCTCTGATATTCCCAGAACCTCAAAATGTTCTCCACATGCCACTCACCATTGGTGAAGGTGGTTCATCAGAAATAACTTTTCCAATTACGGGTACTCCTGAAGATTTTGGATTTGAAATCCCATTTCATGATAGTGTGAGATTTGATATAAATGTTTTGGCAACAACAATGGTTGAAGATACCGGCACAATACAAACTTTCCAATACAGCAAATCCGCTTTTAAAGTTGCAAATACAACTATTTTTAGTGTTGACATTTGGGCTTTACCCTCTTTTGGAAGTTGGTATTTGTTTCAGGAAAATATAGTGGCTGATTCCACAAAATTACTTCAATTTTATAACCCGGAATATGGAATTCCTATGGTTGAAGTTGGACTTACATGGAATGATAGTATTTTAAGCTATAAAATGATGGATGAAGATGCGCAATCAATAGTTGGGACAAAAAGCGGCGATATTAATGTTTATCCGAACCCTATAGCAGCAAGAAAAAATTTATATTTCACTCAAAAGCTGAAAAATATCTCGCTATACGATATTACCGGAAGACTGATAATTCAGCATGAAGGAATCTATAAACAAATTGAAATACCTAACTTACCTGATGGATATTATATCTTAAAGGCTGAAAAACCTTTCATAACCAAACGAATTGTTGTTGATAATTAACGCTAAATTTATAGTGAATCAGATCAAAATATTTTGATGACAACGTTTCATTTGTTTTACATTATTCAAAAAATCAAAGTTTAAACTTTTTTCAATTGAAAATGCCACCAAAATACCTGACAGAGTTTTATGCCCTAATGAATCATAGTAGGGAAATCCGTAGATTAATTGTAAATGATTTCTTGAAAGGTTTAGATATTAAGAATTATACGAAACCACTATCTGAATTACAACAAAACCTTTTAAACATAGAACATAAAGGTAATAAATACAAGCTCTATTTTGATGCTGAACACTATATCTTAGCTGATTTAACTTATGAAATCTCCGAAATTGAAAAAGACATTTTATTTTGCCAAAGTGGCTTTGAAGCAGTAGATAATTGGCATTTAAAAAAGCATCTCAATTTTAATGCAGAATTAGATGAGACCATTCATTTCCTTAATAATCAAGATATAACTCATTTCATTTCGGACCGCGACGGAACAATAAATAATTACTGTGGTCGCTACCAATCTTCTATTCAATCGGCTTATAATGCCATCTGGCTGACTCTATTTGCCCAAAGAAAAACCAAATCATCAACCATTTTAACTTCTGCACCAATTGCCACACCTGGAATTCTTGATGTAAACGTATCACCAGAAAACAACTTCATATTGGCCGGTTCAAAAGGTAGAGAATTGATATTTGAAGGCAAGAGATATGAACTGGAAATATCTGCACAACAAAAAGATAAGTTACAGGAGCTAGAGCAAAAAATCAAAAATCTGACAGGAAAAGATCAATACAAAAAATTTACACTTATTGGATCTGGTTTACAAATGAAATTTGGTCAAATAACACTGGCAAGGCAGGATATTACCGATGCAATTCCAAAAAGAGAATCCACTAATTTATTAAAAGTTATCCAGCATTTAGTTTCTGAGGTTGATCCAGAAGGCACTTTTTTCAGAATTGAAGACACTGGAAAAGACATTGAGATAATGTTAACCGTTAGCGATAATAGAAGTACAGTAAAAGATTTTGACAAAGGAGATGGTTTAAATTTTATAAATAAGACACTTAAACTAGGACTTGAACATAACAACTGCCTCGTTTGTGGGGATACTCACTCCGACATTCCAATGGTAACAAAACTTTTTTATAGAAATGACAAGGTTTTTTCTATTTTTGTAACTCAAAATCCAGTGCTGATAAGAGACCTCAAGAAAAAGTTGGATCAGAATAAACTTTTAATAGTTTCCAACCCAGATGTTTTAGTCTCAGCGCTTGGCAAATTTTCAGATACAAACAAAAAATAAAATATTACTATGGATTTGAAGGGTGTTATCTTTGATTTAGATGGTGTGATAACTAAAACAGCTGATGTGCATTTTACAGCCTGGCAACGTATATTTATTGAATTTTTGCAATCTAAAAACGCTCCTGCTTCATTTACATATGAGGACGACTATGTGCCTTATGTTGATGGAAAACCCCGCTACAAAGGAGTTGAATCATTTTTAGAATCAAGAGGTTACAAATTGCCTTATGGAGAAATTACTGATGAAGCTGGTAAAGAGACAATTTGCGGTATAGGGAATCGCAAAAATGATGTCTTTAGAGAAGTAATTCAGCAAGAAGGAGTTAATTTTTACGAAGGGACTATCAACTTTATAAATGACTTAAAAGCACAAAACATACAAATGGGAGTTGCTTCAAGCAGCAAGAATTGTCAATTTATTTTAGAAACTGTTGGACTTGCTAAAGAATTCGAAACCATTGTGGATGGAGTTGTTTCCCATGAGATGGGTTTAAAAGGAAAACCAGAACCGGATATTTTTACTACTGCTGCTAAAAATATGGGATTAGAACCTGCTAACTGCGTAGTGGTCGAGGATGCCATATCTGGCGTTCAGGCTGGTCGTAAAGGTAACTTTGGACTAGTTTTAGGAGTTACTCGTACAGGTGATAAAACAGCGTTAAAAAACAATGGTGCTGATATAGTAGTAGAAGATATTTCAGAAATAAGCCTTAAAGAAGTACAGGAGTGGTTTAAAAACAAATAATAATTAAGTATTTCTAATTAACTCATTATAAATAAAAACACCCGGTTAGCGCCGGGTGTTTTTGTATAACTTAATTTGGAGAATTCTATTTGCTTAGCACTTTAAACTCTACCCTTCTATTCTGCTGACGACCATCTTTTGTAGTATTATCAGCAATAGGTTGTTCCTCTCCATAACCAACATAGGTTAATCTATCTTCTGGAATCTCTTGCGCTTTAATATATTCAACTACAGCTTTTGCTCTAGCTTCGCTTAGCTTTTGATTGCTTGCTGCACTACCGGTATTGTCTGTATGTCCAGAAATTTCAATCTTAAGTGTTGGCACATCTTTAAGTAGCTTTGCTAAACGATTTAGCTCAGGATAAGATGTTGGACGTAATATGGCTTTACCAGGATCAAAGAATACGTTTTTAAGTACAATCTTCACATCTTTCTTCACATTATTAAGCAAAATCTCTTTTTCAATTTCCTGATATGCAGTAGCTTTAGGAATATTAAAGTTTTCTGAATGGAATAAATAGTTCTCAGCTTTAACAGCTAAACCATAGTTTTTACCGCTAGGCAATGTAACAAGGAATTTACCAGTTTTACTGTTAGACTCATTATTAAATACTATTTCATCCTTATCATTATCGACCACTTCGATTGTAGCTTTAATTGGTTCATTTGTTATAGCGTCTTTTACTATACCTTTAACCACAGTAAGTCTAATTGTTTTAATTTCAACGGACTTTTCAAGTACATTATCACTAACAGACTTTTTAAAGCTTGCCAACAGTTGGTCTTCATTGCTAAGGTAAAGTGGTTTTTCAGGCCCAAGGAATGTAATCTGGTATATATCATAACGACCTTTTCCTCCCTCACGCGTAGATGAAAAATAACCATATTTTCCATCGGCAGAAAGCACTAGTGAAAGGTCGTCATCTGGCGTATTAATTGGAATACCCAAATTCTCTGGCGTTCCCCATTTACCGTCATCACCCTTTGTAGCTCTGAAAATATCATAACCACCAATGGTATTATGTCCTTCAGAACTGAAATAAAGGGTCCGACCATCAGGATGCATAAATACACTCTCTTCGTTATACTTGGTATTAATGGCAGGTCCTAAATTAGTAGCTTCGCCCCATCTTCCTTTGCGGTCTTTATACACAACGTAGATATCTGTACCACCATAACCACCTTCACGACTACTAATAAAATACAGCACCTGATCATTATTTGCCAAACAGGCTGAGGTCTCTTTTTCGTTACTATTTACGCTTTTAGGTAGCCATTCAGGGTAAGTCCACTCATCCCCTTCCAGTTCTGATGACTGTATATCTCCATTACGTTTACGACCATTATAGATCAACAACATTTGACCGTCAGACGATAAACCAACAGTAGCGTCATTCATATGACTATTCAAAGGCTCACCTACATTTGTTGGAGGAGTCCATCTGCCATTTACCTTGTATGAAATATAAATATCTTCATCATACTCTTGTGTAATATCATCCAAGGTACCACCTTTTGACCCTTCCCGAGTTGAAGTAAACAACATTGTTGATGCATCAGCAGAAATTACTGGACTATGCTCCGAATAACTGGTATTAATGTCTGCCAAATTATCAATAAAGGCACGGGCAGGTTTTTGAATAAGTTTTAGAGCTGATTCACACTCCTGTATACGTTTTACTACAGCTTCAATGTCTTCAACCTGATTGGGTAATAATGCTTTTTTAAAGTTATTATAGTGCGGAATGGCTTTCGCGTATTGCCCATTTAAATGATATCCACGCCCTATATAATATTCAATATCAGGAGCAACTGCAGTATTTAATTCCTTAGCTTTAAGAAAATATTCCAATGACCTATAGCTTTGAACTGAAGCCATATAACTTAACCCGATTTGAAAATTTAACCTGGAATTATTTGGATTGAACTCATTGGCTTTAAGATAACTTTGCAAAGCCAAATAATACAATCCCTGATCAAAATAATTATCTCCATCCAAATAATGACCATCAGCCTCTTTAAACTCTTTTTTACGGTCTTTGAAATAGGATTTATCAAAAGGTACATCCTGAGCCATTGCTGAGGCTCCAGCAAATAAAACTATCAATGCTAATATATAGATTCTCATAATTCCTAGTATTTGTAATAGTTAATATACTGCTGAGCGTCTTCTGCCCCATTCTTTACGGCTAATCCCCACGCTTCAAGTGCGCCGGCAATATCATTTTTCATCTCTTTCGCTGAACCTAAATTAATATAGGCCTGCTGATAGGTCTTATTAATAGATATTGCCTTTTCAAATGATTTAATGGCAGCATCATAATCTTTCTTTTTCATTTGAGCTGCCCCTAAATTATTATAGGCATATGCATAATCAGGTTTCAATGAAATGGCTTTCTTATAATCTTTTATTGCCTGATCATATTTTTTTTGTTGATAGTACGCTGCTCCTCTGTTATTATAAAAAAGAGGATTGCTATCATCCATTTTAATGGCCAACCCATAATTGAGAATTGCATCGTCGTTGTCATCTTTTTTACGCAAGGCACTACCTAAATTATTGTATATCAGCGCTGCTGTTGGATTTATTTTGGAAGCAGCTTGATAATCAGTAATTGCTTTTTCTAAATCTCCGTTTTGGCGATACGCACTACCTCTGTCATTTAAAACTTCCCACTTTGAGTTATCCTGTTTGATTGCCAATGTAAAAGACTCAATGGCTTTTTGATAATCTTTCATTTGAAAATAACTTTGACCAAGCAAGTAAAATAAGTCATAGCTTTGAAAACCTGCACGGAATGATAAATCAAAATTGGTAATGGCATTACTATAATCTTGCTTTTTGAAATTAACCAAACCTAATGAAAAATAGGCCTTTCCATTGGCCTTGTCAAACTCAAGAGTTTTCTTAAAATCAGTGGCAGCGTTTTCTAATTGATCAAGCTCTAAATAAGCTAATCCCCTATTATAAAATGCTTTTGAAAAATCAGATTTAAAAGAAATAGCTTCTGAGAATTTACTTATTGCTTCAGTAAAACTTTTTTGACTAATAAGTTCAATACCTTGATTGTAAGCTAACTCAGCCTCCTGATTTTCAGCAACAACTAACGTAGAACTTGTATCGATTACTGTGGAATCATTCTGAGCCATTGAAAGATACCCAGAACAAACAAAAATCGTTAATAGTAATAAAAAACTGAATTTCATATGGTTATTTTTTTATGTATTATACATCACAAATATTCAATAAATGGCCTACAATTGATTAAAAATTATAATTATTGTATATTTATTTCCTTAAATCAGCCGGATTCATACGTTAAAATTATAAACTCATCAAAAAAGTTATATTTCACATACAAATTCGGTTAAAATTAACGATTTTTATAGAAAAAAGTGCGGATTAAACTAATTTTATATATTCTCCTTTTACTACCTATTTTTTCAAGTGCGCAGGATGATTTCAAAAAACTTGTAAAAACGGGAGATCGTTATTTCAATGATGAACAATACGAAGATGCAGCTTACTTCTACCTTAAAGCTGATTCTATCAAGCCAATTAATGCGGATTATTCATTCAATTTAGCTATTAGTTTAATAAATATTGAAGATCGGAAACTGGAAGCAATCCCATATTTTGAAAAATCTTTAAAAAGCCGCAGGAATGATGAGCAGTTTATTAGAAAAGAACTAGGAACACTTTACCATCAAATATTTCAATTCGATAAAGCTATAAAGCATTTCACAAAGTACCTTAATAATGCAGGCCGAGATGATACTTTCATTATCTATTGTGAACGAATGCTGGAAACATGCAATAATG
Source organism: Salinivirgaceae bacterium (assembly GCA_002869335.1). Taxonomy (GTDB): domain Bacteria; phylum Bacteroidota; class Bacteroidia; order Bacteroidales; family Salinivirgaceae; genus Salinivirga. The sequence continues at coordinate 12,693 of PKTE01000248.1, forward strand.
CAAAAAAGATCTTTAGTAAGCGTAAAGACTACGATATCAAACCCTTACCATACCCACTTTTACAACATGACACTAAAAATGTATTTGTAACAGTTGATGGACAGATTATCTTTTTCGAAAATAAAGAAGGCGACATTTTCAAATCAGAGATAAAGCATGGAAGGTTTCAGGAACCAACCAAATTAATCAAACATGAGAAATTGGTTAATTCAAATTTGGTAAATATCTCCATTGATGGCCAAATACTGTATTTCAGTGTTTTCCAAAAAAATAACTATGATCTATACAAGAGTCAGCTCATTGGTCTAACAATTCAAAAGCCTGAGGAGATTTCAGGCGATATTAATACAAAGTTTAATGAATTTGATTTAACTATTTCTGCTGATGGAACAATTATGTTTTTTAGTAGTGACAGGCCAGGTGGATATGGAAAATCAGACATTTACGTTTCTAACAGACTTAAAAACAACGAATGGGGAACACCAGATAATGCCGGACCAGAAATTAATACCCCATTCGACGAAAGAGCTCCATTCCTACAAGCTAGTGGTAAATACCTCTATTTTGCCTCTCAGGGTCATGAAAACATCGGCGGTTTCGATATTTTCAAGTCAGACAAAAAAGATCTAACCTGGAGTGCCCCTGAGAATGTGGTGTACATTAATACCATTTATGATGATTTATCCTTTTCGCAAACAGCCAATGGAAATCTTGTAATTTATAGTAGGCCTAAAGATTTTGAACCTGAAGTTCACAAATTATGGAGTGTTAACTTAAGCCAAAATATACCTCTAACTATTGTAAAAGGAACAATACAAGCAGGAACCCCATTGGCACCGGTTAAAGCTAAAATTAAGGTATATAAACAACCTGAAGGCGATCGTATGAAGTACATATATGATCCCAATCCAATAACAGGAAAATACCTGCTTATATTCCCACCCGGGAAAGATTACGATATGGTAGTACAAGCCGACGGTTTTTTGCCTCAATTGATTCATATTAAAGTTCCAAATCAAACCTATTTTCATGAACTATTTCAAGAAATCAGGTTGTATTCTATAACCGTAGCCAACAAAAAAGTTGGTGAAAAAATTGAGGTTGAAAATGTTTTTTATGACATCTACCAAACTAACCTATCTGACTCATTAATAAATAAGTATAAACCAGAAAGAGAAAAAAACTATGACCATTTATTACAAATGGTTGAAGATATTATTAATACAACAGATAGTATTGGAATTGAAAACATTAATGATATACGAGAAGCACCAAGGGTTTCATCAAATAATCAACAGGAATCATATGATCATTTACTTTCATTAATCGAGGATGCTATTTCAACCACAGATAGTGTAAGCCTTGCTCTGCTGGACAAGCAGACTGTTGAAAACGAAGAGAGCTCTGATATCTATTTCTATTCATCGAACCAAATGCCACATGAATATCTGGAAAAAATGGTATTCAAAGGAGATACAGTATTTACTAAACCAAGAATTGAAACAAACGAAAAGGATAAAGAAAATTTTGTTACAAAAAATTATGATTTCAATTATCGAAATTTAAAAGAAGATCAGAAAAGGCTTATACTTCGTAAAACCATATACTTTGATGTAAACGAGGTATATATTAAGACTCAGTATTTGTATGACATTGAGCAAATTACCGATTTACTATACGATAACCCATCCCTGGGAATAGAGATACATGGTTATGCAGATGAACGCGGATCTGCAGAATATAATAAGCAGCTATCGCAGCGAAGAGCAAACGAAGTTTATAAAAAAATACAATCCGACTTAATAAAATCTAATCGGATAATAATTGAAGGACACGGAGAAGAAGATACAGGTAACGCTGACAAAAGTCTTTCGAAATCTAGAAGAGTAGATATTATAATCTTTAAACCAATAATAGAATAATTTGAAAAGAAGGCTTACATACATATTTTTTATTGTACTTCTATTTGGTAGTTTGAGTTCCAAAGCTCAGAACTTTACTGAATACGAAGTTAAAGCAGCCTATATATTCAATTTTTCTAAATTTATTAAATGGCCATCCGCTTCATTTGATAACCAGGCATCACCTTATGTATTGGGCATTTATGGAAATGATCCATTTGGGAGCATCATTAAAAAGATAATTGGTAATAGAAAATCAAATGGCCGCAACTGGGTAGTAAAGTATTATAGCAGACCAGATCAAATCAAACAATGCCACATTCTTTTTATATCAGACATTAAGCCCAGTGAACTTCGAAAAGTACTTGACCATACAAGCAAATTACCTATTTTAACAGTTGGCGATGAGATTAACAAATTCTGTCAGCAAGGAGGCGAAATCAATTTCACACCCAAAAATTCAGGTAAACGATTTGAGATAAATAATAAGGAAGCCAATAGAGCAGGCCTAAGCATTAGTTCTAAACTATTAATGCTATCAAAAATAATCTCAACCGATGAAGTTAAATTTTAATAACTTTTCCATAAAAATAAAGATCGTAAGTATAATTATACTTGTGACAATTATTGCATTGGTTTTGGCCGGAACCATTTTCTTCGCTTATGATAAAAAGCAATTTGAGAAACGTACAATAAATGACCTGTCTATCCTGGCACAAGTAATTGGAAACAACAGTACTGCTGCCATAACTTACAATGATCAGGAGACAGCACGCGAAATTCTAAACTCCCTTGTAGCTGAAAAACAAGTTAAATACGCCTCAATTATTTTAAGAGGTAACGATACCCTGACCACTTATAAAAAAAGTAAAGATTTCAAGCCTAAAAATTTAGAAACAGTAAACGATACTAACTTCTTTAATAATGACGATCTTTTTCTTCAAAAAAGTATTCTTTTAAATAATGATACTATTGGTCGCATTGCCATTCAATCCAGTTTAGACGAGTACAAACAGCGGATGAAGAATTTCTTTAACATTATTGCAATCATTCTTTTAACCGCATTGGGAATAGCAGTCTTACTGTCATTAAAATTGCAGCAACTCATTAGCCGACCTATACTCAGTCTGGCTGATGCAATGGAGGTTGTATCGAAAAATAAGGACTTTTCAGTACGACTTCAGGAAAAAGGTAAAGATGAAATTAATGAGCTCATAAGTGGTTTTAATACCATGCTTTCTCAAATACAAAAGCAAAATACAGCCCTTCAGCTGGCAAAAGAACAAGCAGAGCGCTCCGTAAAAATTAAAGAACGATTCCTGGCCAATATGTCGCATGAAATAAGAACTCCAATGAATGGGATTCTGGGTATGGCAAAATTGCTTGAGGATACAACATTAGACGAAGAGCAAAATGCCTATGTGGATAGTATAAACGCATCAGCCTCTACCCTACTTGTGATTATTAATGATATTCTAGATTTTTCAAAAATAGAGGCCGGTAAAATCGAATTTGACAAACTGAACTTTAAAATTAAAGATACACTTTCAAAGCTTTTCAATACATTTAAAGTTAAAACAGATGAGAAAAAGCTTGATATTAAACTTGCCCTGGATGAAACCTTGCCAGAATATATCTTTGGTGATGAAGTTAGATTGAATCAGATACTTAATAACTTATTAAGCAATGCCGTTAAGTTTACTGAAAAAGGAAAAATATTACTATCAGCACGTGTAATTAACCGCGACATTGATACGGTTACATTACTATTCTCCGTGCAAGACACTGGAATTGGTATTGCAAAACATAAAATTGATGATATTTTCTCCTCATTCCAGCAAGAAACATCCTCTACCACAAGGAAGTATGGTGGAACTGGTCTTGGTTTAACTATCTCCAAACAGTTGGTTGAATTGCAAGGGGGCAAGATGAATGTTGAATCGGAAAAAAATCTGGGCAGCACATTTTCATTTCATTTGACATATAATATTACACCAAAAGCTGCCGTGGAAAAAGAGCAAGCTGAAAGAATGGAAAAGAACAACAAAAAGAAACCACAACAACTTGATCCCGAAACCGTGCAAGTTTTATTGGCAGAAGATAACTTAATTAATCAAAATTTTGCGACCACAATTCTAAAGAAGAATGGATATAAAGCTGATATTGCAAAAAATGGAAACGAAGTCCTTGAAATGCTTGAATCAAAAGAATATGATGTAATTCTTATGGATTTGCATATGCCTGAAAAAGATGGATATGAAGCCACAAGCATTATCCGGAACTCAAAGAAAAAGTACCAAACAATTCCAATCATTGCAGTAACTGCTGCAGCCATAAAAGGTGAAAAAGAAAGATGTTTCAATGAAGGGATGAATGGTTATATTTCAAAACCATATGCCCCACAAGAACTGATAGAAAAAATCAATGAAGTAATTGAAAACCAAAAAGAAAGCATAGAGCAAATCAAACAATACGCTGATGATAATCTATCATTTACAAGTTTAAATTACATTAAATCAGCTGCAGGAAACGATCAGGAATTAATTAACGAGTTTATTCAAATATTTCTAAAACAAATACCTGAATTTATAAAGGATTTTCAAAAGGAATTTAAAGCTGAAGCATACGATAAAATCGCTAAGTTGGCTCACACAGCCAAGTCATCCGTGGCTATGATGGGTATGAATAAGCTCTCTGAAGAGGTTAAAAATCTTGAGCTATTAGCTAAAGAAGATCAAAATAAAGTTGAAATTGAGAAACTAATTCGTAAATTTGAATTGGAAGTGTTAAAAGGAAAAGAAGAGTTAGAAAACTATTTAAAACAGAATCAATGATCTCATCACGAATTGAAAAAGACATAGCCATAGCTAATATTACAGACAGTCGTAAATTGAATGTCTTAAATGCTGAAGAAATTAAAAACGCATTAACACTAATTTTACGTGACTACGAAAAACTGATTTTCAATCTTGAAGGAGTTGTATTCATTGACAGTACAGGATTTGGTGCTCTTATTACCATTTTCAAAAGAGCACGAGAAAACGACAAAATATTTAAAATTTGTAATATCTCTCCTGAGGCTATGGAATTATTAAAAATAACCAAACTTGATAACGTTTTTGATATATACGATACGTTGAAAGAATGTATTGATTCATTCAATTAATAATTTTTCCTAACCCCTTTTTCGATCTTAAAATTATAACCAGTCTCTAATACTGGGCAAGATTATTGTATTGTGGCAGATGATCTTCTAAGGACACAAAACCTATGAAATTTAAAATTACATCTGAATATCAACCAACTGGTGATCAACCTCAAGCCATTGAGCAATTATCTGAAGGAATTGAGGAGGATATAAAGTACCAAACGCTACTGGGAGTAACAGGTTCGGGTAAAACCTTCACTATGGCTAATATCATAGAGAAAGTACAGCGTCCTACTCTAATATTAAGTCACAATAAAACATTGGCAGCCCAACTTTATAGTGAATTTAAAAGTTTTTTTCCTGAGAATGCCGTGGAGTATTTTGTGTCCTACTACGATTATTACCAGCCTGAAGCATACATTCCAGTTACAGACACTTATATCGAAAAAGACCTGATGATCAACGATGAGATTGAAAAACTTAGGCTAAGTGCCACTTCTGCCCTTTTAAGCGGACGAAGAGATGTTTTGGTTGTTTCATCTGTCTCATGCTTATATGGTATAGGAAATCCAGATGATTTTAATGAAAATGTAATTCATATAAAGCGCGGCATGAGTATCAGTCGCAACAAATTCTTACGAGATTTAGTAGGAAGTTTATACAGTCGCGATGATGTTAATTTTAGCAGAGGAAAATTTCGTGTCAATGGAGATACAATAGATGTGTGGATAGCATATGGAGAGATGGGATTTAAAATAGAGTTTTGGGGAGATGAAATAGATCGCATCAGCACTTTTGATCCAATCAACAACAGCATTATTGATGAACCTGAAGAAGCGACCATATATCCTGCTAACATTTTTGTTACTTCACCCAATAGGATTAAATCTGCCATAGATCAGATTGAACAAGACATGTTCAAACAAGTGGCTTATTATAAGGAAATTGGCAAGAACATGGAAGCAAAAAGGCTACAGGACCGTGTAACATACGATCTTGAAATGATACGTGAATTAGGACATTGTCCTGGTATCGAAAACTACTCGCGTTACTTCGACGGACGCGAAGCAGGCACTCGGCCATTCTGCCTCCTGGATTATTTCCCAGATGATTATCTTATTTTCGTTGATGAAAGCCACGTAAGCGTTCCTCAAATCAGAGCGATGTATGGCGGTGATCATTCGCGTAAAATGACACTGGTTGAGCATGGGTTCAGGTTACCATCCGCATTGGATAATAGACCTTTAAAGATCGATGAGTTTGAAAATATCGTGAACCAAATAGTATACGTTAGTGCAACACCCGCTGATTATGAACTAGAAAAGAGTGAAGGTGTTGTAGCAGAACAAGTTATTAGGCCAACAGGGCTACTTGATCCAAAAATTGAAGTCCGCCCAAGTTTGAATCAAATTGATGATTTAATAGAAGAAATAAATATCCGAACGCAAAGAGACGAAAGAGTTCTGGTGACTACATTAACCAAAAGAATGGCAGAGGAGCTTTCGAAGTATTTGATCAAATTATCAATTCGCACACGTTATATACACTCAGATATAGACACTTTAGAGAGAGTTGAAATAATGTCAGATTTGCGTGCCGGAAGATTTGATGTGCTCGTGGGTGTTAACCTTTTACGTGAAGGACTTGATTTACCTGAGGTTTCATTAGTAGCCATTTTAGACGCTGACAAGGAAGGCTTTTTGAGGTCTACCAGATCATTAACCCAAACCGCTGGACGCGCTGCCCGTAACATAAATGGTTTAGTAATTATGTATGCAGATAAAATTACCAAATCAATGCAGCAGACTATAGATGAAACAGAAAGACGAAGATTAAAGCAAATCAGTTATAACCAAAAATATGGCATCGAGCCAACACCACTTCAAAAACAAAGACTGGCAACTATTTCAGACACTTTAGCCAATAAAAATAAAGGTGCAACGGCTCAAAAAGCCTATTTGCCACCACAGGAACCTATTGCTGAAGTTGCAGAGAAAGCATACGATTATATGACTTTAACAGCGCTTGAAGCCGCAGCGAATGATGCCAAAGAAAAGATGGAGCAAAAGGCTGAAGACTTAAACTTTATTGAGGCTGCGCGATATCGTGATGAAATGCAAAAACTACAAACCTTAATAAAAAAGAAAAAAGCACAGGAAATATGATAGAAGTATTCTGTAATGATCATTATCATTTGGAATTACCTCCAAATCATAGGTTTCCAATGGAGAAATACCGATTAATTCAGGAGCAATTAATTTTTGAAGGCAGTTTTACATCTGAACAATTTGTATCACCAGAAGCAGCTACATTTGAGCAAATTAATAGGGTACATAATGCTGAATATATAGAAAAATTAGAAAAAGGTCTACTCACAAAGCATGAAATCAGGCGTTCCGGATTTCCGTACAGTAAAGATCTGGTAATTAGAGAAAAATTAATTACCGGAGGTACAATAAATGCTACAAAATCAGCATTGGAGAATGGTGTAACATTTAATCTGGCCGGTGGAACTCACCACGCATATCCTGACCACGCAGAAGGTTTTTGTATCTTCAATGATGTTGCTGTTGCGGCTTCAGAATATCTAAATATAAATCCAACACATAAAGTATTAATAATTGATTTGGATGTACATCAGGGTAACGGCACAGCTTTTATTTTTCAAAATGAACCGCGAGTATTTACTTTTAGCATGCATGGAGCAAAAAACTACCCAATGCACAAAGAAAAATCTGATCTTGATATAGAATTACCTGATGATATAACAGATGAACAATACTTGCGCCTCGTAAAAAGCAACGTCAACCAACTAATTGAATTTGTAAAACCTGATTTTGTATATTATTTATCTGGTGTTGATATTTTAGTAAATGATACACTGGGAAAAGTAAGTATTAGCATGGCTGCATGTAGGGAAAGAGATATTATTGTATTTGAAGCTTTACATCAAAAAGGTTTGCCAGTGGCAGTTTCTATGGGTGGCGGCTATGCCAATAGAATTCGCGATATTGTTGAAGCACATTGTAATACGTATCGGGTTGCTAAGCATATTTTTGAAGAAATTTGAATTTGACTCTTCCCTCAGTACTCCCTACTCAAAACTCTCAACTGTAAATCGTCGCAGTCACTCTCCTATTCCCACCATGATTTCGGAACTCACATAAATAGATTCCCTGCCAGGTTCCCATATCTAAACGACCATTTAAGATAGGAATAGTGACCTCAAAGCCAACTAAAGACGCTTTAATATGAGCTGGCATATCATCTGAACCTTCCATGGTGTGTGTGAATTTACGATAGGATTCAGGCACTAGATCATTGAAAAAAGTTTCAAAATCATCTCTAACGGATGGATCAGCATTTTCATTGATGGTTAAACCCGCAGAAGTATGTCGTAAAAACAAATGTAAAAGACCCTCATCGGGTAAATTATCCAAAGCCTGTTCAATTTGGCGAGTCACTAAATGAAAACCTCTACCATGAGACCGTAATGTTATTTCACGACGAGTAATCATATTATGCACCTAAGTTCTTAAAACCTATTTTCACTTCCGATTTTAGATCGTCTTGTACATGCAAGCCACACTCTTTGTGCTCAGGATTTTCCCACCACCAACGTCCGGCTCTTACATCTTCACCCGGTTTAATGGCCCTTGTGCATGGCTGACAACCAATACTAGGAAATCCTTTATCGTGTAACTTATGATACGGAATATGATTAACAGTAATATAATCCCATACTTGTTGCTCAGACCATTCAATTAAAGGATTTATTTTTACTAAACCATTCGCTTCGTCCCATTCTATTAATTGAACACCCTTACGCGTAACTGACTGCTCCCTTCTAAGTCCGCTAATCCATGCTTTTCGACCTTCAAATGCACGTTTAAGAGGTTCTATTTTACGAATGTGGCAACAGAGTTTTCGATTTTCAACAGAATCATAAAAAAGATTAATACCTTTCTCAGAAACCATTGCTTCTACTTCCTTATAATCAGGGAAATATGGTTTAATTTTAATGTTATATTTCTTATTTGTTTGCTCAATTAGCTCATAAGTTTCAGGAAATATACGACCTGTATCCAATGTAAATATATCTATTGAAGGATCAATTTTCACCAACATTTCTGTCAATACCTGGTCTTCAGCTCCCATACTTGATGAAAGCACCAAATCTTTTCCAAATTTCTCAACCGCCCATTTTAACACAACTGTTGGTTCTGCATTTTGCAGTTCCTCATTTATTTTTTCAATTTCCTTCGCGTTCATAATTACTATCTTATACTTATTGATTATATCACATAGGTGATAATCTTTAAAAAATTCTTTTGCAAAAGTACTTATTTCCTCAAAAATAGGCTAATTGCATTCATAATTTTCTGTATATGCTTTTTTTTTATACTTTTGTGGTTCTTAAATCAGCACCAGAAAGCATACAAGAATTTATGGAAAAATATGCAGTAAAACACTTAAGAGAGTTAGAAGCGGAGTCGATATTTGTGATTAGAGAAGTTGCCGCTCAATTTGAACGTCCAGCGATGCTTTTTTCAGGAGGAAAAGATTCAATCGTTATGTTTCACCTTGCAAGAAAAGCCTTCTGGCCTGCAAGAGTGCCATTTCCTTTGATGCACATTGACACCGGACACAATTTCGAGGAAACTATTAAATTCCGAGATGACTTAGCAGAAAAAACGGGCACTAAAATGCTTGTCAAATATGTACAGGACACCATCGACGCCGGAAAAGTTGTTGAAGAAACAGGTTTTGACGCCAGTCGAAATGTACTTCAAACAGTTACACTTCTTGATGGAATTGAAGAGGAGAAAATAGATGCTGCAATGGGTGGTGGTCGTCGAGATGAAGAAAAAGCTCGTGCAAAAGAGCGTTTTTTCTCACATAGAGACGATTTCGGTCAGTGGGATCCTAAAAACCAACGCCCTGAATTATGGAATCTTTTTAATGGTAGAAAAAACATGGGAGAACATTTCCGTGTATTCCCTATCAGTAACTGGACAGAAATGGATGTTTGGCAATACATTTTACTAGAAAATATTGATATCCCAAGTATTTATTTCACTCATAAACGTCGAGTTTTTAAAAGAGATGGCGTATGGTTAGCTGAAGCACCTTTTATGAAAAGAAGAGATTCTGAAGTAGTCGTAGAAAAAAAGGTAAGATGTCGTACAATTGGTGATATTACAAACACCGGTCTTTCTGAATCAAAAGCTACCACATTGGAGGAAATAGTTCAGGAAGTTGCAGCAACACGTACTACAGAACGCGGACAGAGAGCTGACGATAAGCGATCAGAAGCAGCTATGGAAGATCGTAAAAAAGAAGGATACTTTTAATCAAAAGCATTTATTTGATCATGAGAGACGAGAATTACCAAACACAATCACAAAATACAGATGGTTACCTTGACATGGAGCTATTACGCTTCACTACAGCAGGTAGCGTTGACGACGGAAAAAGCACATTAATCGGACGATTATTATACGATTCAAAATCTATTTTTGAGGATCAGCTTGATTCAATTACTCAGGCTAGCGAACGAATGGGTAATGTAGAAACCAATCTGGCTCTATTAACAGATGGTTTGCGCGCAGAGCGCGAGCAAGGTATTACTATTGATGTAGCATACAGATATTTTGCTACTCCTAAACGTAAATTTATTATTGCTGATACTCCCGGACATATACAGTACACACGAAATATGGTAACTGGAGCATCTACAGCAAATGCTGCCATTGTTTTAATTGATGCTCGTAATGGTGTTTTGGAGCAAACCAAACGTCATGCATACATAGCCAGCTTACTTCAAATTCCACATGTTTTACTTTGCGTAAATAAAATGGATTTAGTTGATCACAGTCAACAACGTTTTGAAGAAATCAAAGCTGATTTTGAGAAAGTTGCAGAAAAATTGGATATCTCAGATATTCGCTTTATTCCAATCTCGGCTAAAGATGGTGATAACGTTGTAGAGAAATCTGAAAAGATGACATGGTACAATGGACCAACTTTGCTTCATTTATTGGAAACAATTGAAATTACTTCAGATAAAAACTACACAGATAAACGTATACCAGTACAATATGTAATCAGACCATTGAGAGATGAGTATCATGATTACAGAGGATATGCTGGTCGTGTTGCTGGTGGAGTATTCAAAAAAGGTGATGAAGTAGCTATTTTACCTTCTGGATTAACTAGTAAGGTGAAAAGCATAACAGACTTTGAGGGAGAATACGATGAAGCTTATCCACCAATGAGTGTGGCTATTGAGCTCGAAGATGACATTGATATTAGTCGTGGGGATATGATCGCAGATCCTAAAAATATGCCTAATGCTACTCAGGAAATGGATATAATGCTTAACTGGATGAGTGAAAAGCCAATGACTCCGGGAGCAAAATATATTGTGAAACACACTTCAAGTGAAGTAAAATGTAAAATTACCAATATTAAATATCGTCTTGACATTAATAAACTTGAGATTAAAGATGAAGGTGTAGCTTTTGAGTTAAATGATATTGGTAGAATTACAATTAAAACAACAAAACCATTATTCTGGGATTCTTACAAGCGTAACAGAATTACCGGTAGTTTAATTTTAATTGAAGAAGGTACAAATAATACAGTTGGTGCCGGAATGTTAATTGATCCAAACGAATAATTTATTTTATACAATATATGAAACGGTTCAGCTTTTTTAGTTGAACCGTTTTTTTATACAAAATAATTATTCGCTTTACGAACAACAGAACAGTTATTAATTGAAAATTAACTATTTATCTCCAATGCCTTAAGGAGTTGATTTGTTTAATTCAAAAGCATTTACATTTTTGAATCGTATTGATGATTGAAGAAGCTCAAAACTAACTTTACTACTTACATGAAACTTATACTCTTTATTTGGCTGCATATCAATATAATTGACATTGCAATTGGCATCATAAGGTGGGAAAGAAATAAACATAGAACGAATAAATACTGGCGCCTTGATAATGATTTCCGCCCCATTTTTTGAGGATTTCATATCATAAGTAAACTGTGGACGTGGAAGATTTAAATTTTTATCATTTTCAAGTAAAATTATCTTTTCATATTTCTGTGTTCCAACTTCATAATTCAGACTTAAATACATTTGACTCCAATCCATTATGGGAGTTTCTTCAAAGGAGGGTATCCATCTTTTATTTAATCGATTATCAACAGCAATATTGTCTTTAAAAGTAGTCACAATAGTGCCATCAAATCGTTTTACGTTGCATTCGAACTTAACTTCTCTTGGCTCCTTCTCATCACAAACAAATACTAATTGGAAAGGCTTATTTAAAGTATCAGCAAAAACAGTAACGGATTGAAATGCTTCTTTTACTGAAAAATAAGCAGCCTTTTTAACTCCATAAAAATCTATCAATGACCATGAAACTGCTGGCCAAACATCATTCATTTGCCACAATAAAGAACCCATACAATAAGGTTTTAAAGTACGATGAGCTTGAATAGCTTCTTGCATTGCTCTTGCTTGCAACAATTGCGTTAAGTAAGGGTAATTTTCAAATTTAGCATTTGAAGTATAGTATAAATCTAAATAGTTTTTCAGTCTATTATTGCCACCGGTTGATTTTTGATGCGCCATGAATCCTTTAGAATTTAAACTGAGATCATTATCTCGCATAAACTTGCGCAACGATGAAATAGAAGGAATTGACTGAAACCCATATTCTGACATAAATCGCCCTGCATTGGTATAAAATTCGCTAAAGGGCCTTTCCCCCCACCAAACCATCCAATAGTGACGATCGCCTGCCGTATCTGATTTGCGAACCCCAGGTGCAGATTGTGGTGATGATGACCAATAGAATCTTTCCGGATCATATTTATCTACGATAGAGGGTATTAATTTATGAAATAGTTGATCATAGGTATTCCATATGCGATCTGCAACCGCTTTACCTTGCTCCTTCTCCTCTTTCTTACGCCAGCCCCAATTATTCCAGGCTGAGACAACCTCATTATTTCCGCACCACAATGCAATTGATGGGTGATTACGGAGTCGTTTTATGTTATAAACAGCTTCCTTTTCAAAATTTTCAAAATAACCAGGATAATCCGGTACCATACTGCATGCGAACATAAAGTCTTGCCAAACTAAAATACCCAATGAGTCGCAGACTTCGAAGAAATAATCATCAGGATAAATACCTCCTCCCCAGACACGGATCATGTTCATGTTGGCGTCCAGAGCATTTTTGAGCATCTTCCTTATCTCTGATTTAGTAACATTGTGCGGAAAAGTATTTAGGGGAACCATATTAGCTCCACGAGCAAAAACACGCTGATTATTTACTTCAAAAAGAAATGATGAACCCACTGAATCTTTCTCCTGAATCACTTTAATTTTTCGCAGACCATACGAGAGAACATAAGAATCTTTCTGTTTATCGCCCCACTTAATTTGTGATTTAACTTTATACAGATCTTGCCTACCATAACCAACAGGCCACCATAAATTAGGACTTTTTATTTTTAGATGCGTTAGTTTCGTATTAATTCCTTTCTGCACAGCAAAACACACTTTTTCTTTCGTTTTACCAAAAGAAACTATAAGGCAAACGGAATCTGAAACATCTGAATATATTTCAGTTTTAATATCTACCTCTGCACTATCTGTTGTTAGTAAATTCTGATAAACCTGAACATCTTTAATAAACATTTGAGGTTTCCGGATTAAACTAACAGGTTTCCATATACCGGCAGAAATCATACGTGGTGCAAAGTCCCATCCAAACTGATAGGGTGCTTTTCGTGTAAATACACTTATTCGTTTTCCGGGAATTCCTCCCAATGTATCATCATCATTAGCTGATACTGGTAGTTTATAATCTACCAAACCAAAACTTTCAAGACCCTTATCAATGGTAGATAAAAAATGTACTTTTAAAAGGTTATTTCCCTCATTTAAAAATGTGTCAACCCGGATACTTTTGCCAACAAACATGTTTTCTGTTTGCCAAATCAAATGATTATTTAAATAGACATCTGCATAAGTATCAAGACCTTCAAATTCTAGCCAGGCTTGGTCGCCATCTAATTGATCATGACTAAATTGGAATTCTTTTTTATATACCCATTCTTTGCGCCCTATCCATTGCAAATCTTTTTCATTGTCTCTATAAAAAGGATCATTTATTCTTTGGTGGTTATACAAATCTGTGTGGACAAGCCCGGGAACACTGGCATCCAACCAAAGTGTATCCTCTGTAGATTTGAAAACCCAACCCTTATGCATATCAGGCCAATCAGGAGTATAATTTTTACATCCAAAAAATATGAATAGAATTAAAAAATAAAATATAATTCGATGCATAACAGATAGTTTACATCAAATGTAATAAAAATTATTCTTTATTAACCTCAACAGCATTACCTGCAACCCAACCAGTAGACCATGCAATTTGCAAATTAAACCCACCTGTAACGGCATCAACATCGATTACTTCTCCAGCGAAATAAAGACCAGGCATTTTTTTAGACTCCAGGGTTTTAGGATTAATCTCAGAAGTTTTTACTCCTCCTGCTGTTATAACAGCTTTATCCCAGGATTGATAACCTGTAATTTTAAAAGGAAGGGATTTAAATGCTTTTCGAATTTCTTTACGTTCTTTAGCAGTAATTTGATTGCATTCTTTATCACCATCAAGCCCTAGATAATCAAGTAAAACAGGAACCATTTGAGAAGGCAGCCATGTTGAAAATATTGATTTAAATTTCTTCTTAGGGTTTGCTTCCAAGTCTCGTAAAAACCTATTATCCAACTTCTTATCATCGAGAGCTGGTTTCAAATCAATGGTTATTTCTATTTCTTTTCCTTCATTAATTGCATCTACAACTATGCGGCTTAGGGTAATAATTATTGGACCAGTTAATGCAGAGGGCGCAAATCCCATTTCACCAAATTCTTCAGCTAATTTTTTTCCATTTTGCCAAACAATTGCATTCACATTCTTCAAGGCCAATTTTGCCAATTTTGAAGGCAAAAGACTATCTGTTTCCAATGGCACGAGAGCTGGCCTTGTAGACACAATTGTGTGCCCAACACTTTCAGCCAACTTATATCCATCGCCTGTAGAACCCGTAACAGGATATGATAAACCACCGGTGGCAACAATTACATATTTTGCTTTTATTTTCTTTTGCTGAATTTGAACTCCTTTGAGCTTTCCTTCTTCAATCCAAAGTGAATCTACATTATAATCATTACGTATCTCAACCCCTAATTTTCTCACCCAATTTTGTAATGCCTCAACCACATCATTGGCTAATTGTGATTCAGGAAAATATCTTCCTCCCCTTTCAAGCACTGTTTTCACTCCTAGTTTATTCATTAAAGCTAAAAACTGTTCATTATAATACTGTGAAAACACATTCCGAAGAAATCGCCCATTAGGAAAAACCTTTGTAATAAATTCATCAACAGGAAGATCATTGGTAATATTACATCTACCCTTTCCGGTAATCATTAGCTTACGTCCCGGCCTCTTCATTTTCTCCAATAATAAAACCTTTGCGCCTTTTTCAGCTGCCCTACCCGCTGCCATTAATCCCGATGCTCCTGCACCAATAACTATTACACTATATTTTTCCATAGCGACAAAGGTACAACTAATCAAATAAAAAAAGTGGTAATTTATTTCAAATTTGGAGCTAAACAATTCATTCAGTTTTAAGTTAAACTAAAAATGAATATTATGAAATTTCTTATTATCCTATTGATATTTAGTTTTATGGAACAAGAATCAATCTTATATAATTTTGAAGAAAAGACATCAACAAAAGATTGGCAAATCATTAACGATGGTGTAATGGGTGGATTATCCAAAGGCAGCCTTACAATTTCTCCAGAGGGTCATGGTATTTTTAGTGGACAGGTTTCACTGGAAAATTATGGCGGTTTCACTTCTATGCGTTATCGTTTTAACCAACTAAAAACCATCAACCATTCAAAATTCATTTTACGTATAAAAGGTGATGGAAAACGTTATCAATTGAGGGTAAAAAATACAGACAGGCAAGCTCATTCTTATATTCAATACTTCACGACAAATGGAGAATGGCAAACTATTGAAATTCCATTTAATACAATGTATGCATCTTTTAGAGGGCGTAAACTAGATTATCCTAATTACAATGGAAGTGAAATGGAAGAAATAAGTATTCTAATTGGAAATAAAAAGGCAGAAAGCTTCAAAATAACGATAGATAGAATAATTCTACGTTAATATATTTTACTAATCAATTTACATTTATCAAAAAATATAAATAATTTGATTTTAAAAAAAAAGGGGTTAATTTTAGGTACTAAGCCATTACTTATTAATTCCTATGCCTTATAAAAAATTAGACACAAGAATTTTATCTTCAAAAAACATAATTCTGCTCTCCTTTATTTTTGGACTACTAATTTGGCTATTGGATTCTATTTTAGATTATTTCTTCTATTATATTAATGGGAGTTCATTTATAGAAATTCTTATCACTGAAATTCCAGCACATGAGCTTTACATTCGTACAATGATTTTATTTATGCTTGTGCTGTTTGGCTATTTAATATCTATTTATGAGAAAAAAAATACCATACAGAAGGAACAACTAAAAGAAGTGCAAAACATTGCAAAACTGGGTAGCTGGCAAATTAATTTAAACGATAGTAGTGTAAGTGCATCAGATGAGGCCTTTAAAATTTATGGAAAAAAGTCTGAAGAAGGTATTACAATTGAAGAGGTACGATCATTACCTGAACCTAAGTTCAGAGAAAAATTAGACAAAGCACTACAAGATCTTATTGAAAAGAATATCCCATACGACGTAAAATTCAAGATTAAACAAAAAAATACAGGAAAGATTATTGATATCCATTCACTAGCAAGCTACGATAAAAAAAACAATAGAATTATAGGGACTATTCAAGATATCACAGAACAAGAAAAACTAAACAATGCCTTAGAAGTTTCTGAACAAAGATTTCGAAATGCTATTGAAGGAACCAATGATGGTTTATGGGATTTAAACTTGCAAACAAATGAAGCTTTCATGTCTGAAAGATATTCAACAATGTTAGGATATAAACCTGGAGAACTTCCAAAAAGTGGTGAAGCCTGGACTAAACTGATACATCCGGATGATATGGAGCAGTCTATGAAAACCCTAAACGATTACCTTACCCACCAAACGCCTGTTTATAATTCTACCTTTAGAATGAAAGCTAAAGACGGCACTTACAGATGGATAAATGGTCGTGGAAAGGCCATCTGGGATGAGAATAATAAACCATTGCGCATTACAGGATTCAACACTGACATTACAGATACTATTGAAGCTCAGGCAGCATTACAAAAATCAGAACAAAAGTTCAAAAGTATTTTTGAAGAGTCTCCTATGGGGATTTTGGTATATGACTTATCTGAAAAAGGGGATTTAGTATTAATTGATGCTAACCCAGCTGCAAATAAGCTTCTTAAAATTGACTTAAAGCCCAAATATGGGCAAACTATAGAAGAAGCGTTCCCTCCTCTGGCAAAAACAGAAGTTCCATCAATTTATAAAGAAATTGCATCCAAAGGAACAACATGGCATACAGAACAAATTGATTATAATGATGAAATAATAAATAGCGCATTTGAAGTTCATGCTTTTCAAACAGTTCCAGGCAGAATGGTTGCACTATTTCTGGATATTTCTGAAAAACTTAAAACGAGACAAAAATTACAAATAAATGAAGAGAATTATCGACTATTGTTACATAACCAAACTGATTTAGTGGTAAAAGTTGATAAAGAAGGAAAGTTTTTATTTGTAAGTCCCAGCTACTGTAAAATGTTTGGTAAAACAGAAAATGAGTTATTAAGCCAAAAATTTATGCCATTGGTTCATAAAGATGACGTTGAACACACTGAAAATGAAATGAAAAAGCTTTATGCACCGCCATATAATTGTAGAATAAGGCAGCGTGCAAAAACCGTTAATGGCTGGCGGTGGCTGGAATGGGTGGATACTGCAGTTTTGGATGAAAATGGTGAGGTAAAAGAAATAATTGGTGTTGGTCGTGATATAGAGAAAGAAA
>PKTE01000077.1 GCA_002869335.1 Salinivirgaceae bacterium
AAGAAGAAAAATTCTCAAATCTTAAATACCCTGTATTGGCAGCCCAGATATCGCTAAATCCACCAGCAACTACATCAAAATAAGGACTGGGAATAACGAATCCTTTTTTACGCTGCAAACTATCTCTGCCCCCAATCTCCCCTTCCAGCTTACCTTCATAAGAGTATTTCAGCACTGTTTTATTAATAGCATCTGCTACATAAATAAAATCTGAATCAGTTGCAATGGAGGTAATAAGACCCTTATCACTCATAGATTCAAACAACCCAACAAACTGACCATCAGAAGCATAACTCGCCACATCAGATCCGGTTCCAAGGTAGATTTTATTGTTTCTAACTTCAATGCAATTAGCCGAAGAGTCAATTGTAAATACAGAAATTTCAGTACCTGATGTACTATAAATAATCACTTGATTTTCACCACACACAAATATTTTATTGTCATCTACAGCAATTCCTTTGGGGCTTTTTATTCCCACTTCAATTGTCTGAATTTGATTATATGCAACAAGAGATGGATCAATATCTTTTAAAGCATTGGTCTGTTTTGTAAGCACATTAGGGGCTGTTTGCCGTGGCGATTCATGAAATAAATCATAGGAGATCAACACCACTGCCAGCAGCAATAGCAAAACTGAAAACCCAATAATTATTTTTTGTCTCATTACATTAATTGTTTTGATTTGCTCTTACATCCACACATACCATTTTTTTAGAATCACGTAATATCAGGAATCCATCAGCCAGGGCAAATGGTCCCCAGGTATCATCTCCCTCAATGATTTGAATTTTATCAAGTACTTCAAATTTAGCTGTACTATAACGTGCAATAGTTATTTCGCCTTCATCATTCATTACAAAAAACTTATTGTCAGCTATCATATATGGACCTAACCCGAAACGTTCAGTTGTACTACTTGTCCATACAATATTTTTAAAATCATCGGCTTTGCAACAAACAAATTGCATTCGGGTGGTTCCTGCATCTTTGGTTTGCACGTTAAAAACAACACCATCCTTATAAATGGGTGTTTGCTGTTCTGAAGCCATTCCCTCAGAAGGTTTGAATTTCTGTATTGCTTTTGTCGAAAAGGAATTCCCACTTCTATTTATTTGAATCAATGCACTTCCAGCTCCATAACCGGCTGTAACAAATATTCTATCGTTACCAACATATACTGGAGAAGGAGCAATTACTGAGGGAATAAAATCCTTTGAAACCCATAGTAATTTTCCAATATCACTTTTTTCCGCTGAGATTCCACATAGTCCACCCAAAGCATTATACACATACATCTTTTTGCCCGCAATCGTCATTGGCACTAGTGAAGCGTGTGACATTTTCAAACTATCAGGGTTTGGTGTTTCCCAGACAATTTCTCCGGTTTCACAGTCGACACCCATAACCAGTGACGACCCTCCCACTCCTATCACAGCTATATTATCATCAATTATCGGGCACTGACCAGTGTACCATAAAGGCTCCTCAGCTCTGTAATCTCTAACCAAGTCAAGGCCCCATTTAAGTTCTCCGGAAACAGCATCACAACACATTACGTGACACTTTGGACCCATTGTCACCACATATTTATCGTTCACTGCCGGAATAGTTCTTGACATACCATGATTTCGCTTGATATCCACTGAATATCCACGACGCCAGAGATCAACTCCATCCTCGAGTCCATAGCACCTAAGCACATCTCGCTCTTTTCGCTCCTCATAATCGAGCACATAAACCCGACCATTGTAAATAGCAGCACCAGCATGACCTTCACCCAGATCTTTTTCCCATAATATCTTCGGACCTGTTTCCGGCCATTTATCTATAAGTGGAATATCCTCCTTGCTGATATTATCATAGTCCGCTCCTCTGAAATTAGGCCACTTACCAGTGAGTGATGATTCAAATGTGTTATCATATTCAGTAAAAAATTCACCAATTTCAACTTCTTCAAGATCAGAATGCGATTTAGGTGGTCTATTGTCAAGTCCGGGAACAGATTTAGCAAAATTATCAGTTGGATTGTACAAAAACCAATACAAAAAGAGAGCGCTACCCGCCAGAATAATTATCCAGGGTAATATTCGTTCTGATATTTTGTTAGGCTGTGGCATTATTTAAAAATGAGTACTACGTGGCTTTCAGTTAGTAACAAAAATCAAAGCCGTAATTGCGAGGAGCTTTTGCTTTGCGAAGCGAAGTAAAAGCGACGAAGTAATCTGTATAAAAATCTGTACAGGTTGTTTTAACAGATTAACTTCGTTGAGCTCGCACAAAGTGCTTCGGTTGCTTCGTCGTTCCTCCTCGCAATGACGGCGACACTAGCTTACTTCGCCTTAATATCGTACGCCATCAAAGCATTGGTATGTCTTAGATAAAGTACGCCATTGTGAATTACAGGATGTGCCCAATATGGTCCCATTTTACCTTGTGTTACTTGAAAGCTACTTATGAGGTCAAATTTCTCAGGACTAGGTTTTACTAAACCTGCAAATCCGTCTTTTTCATCATAAATATAGAGCAACCCTTCGGCAGCTATTATTGAACCTTTACACTTCCATTTCTCTTCCCACTTTTTCTCTCCTGTATTCCAATCAATACAACACCAGTTTCCGGTTTTATTGTTTAACCAGTTGGAACCATAAATATATCCATCTATTGTAACTGCTCCACCATTGTGAATATCCAGAACTTTATCTGACCATACCATTTCTGCACTTTTTCCATCTTCTGCGATTTTAACCATCATACCACCAGCATTATAACCGATAGAAGAATACACCATTCCATCTTTGTAAATAGGTGTCACACACACAATATGCTTTCCCCAAACGGCTTCAGCCTCGTATTTAACCTTCCATAAAATATCGCCATTCTCTACGTCTACACCATATACATATGTAGTAGCAGCATTAATGAGCATCTTTGCCCCATTATGGTTCACTAAAATCGGAGAAGCATAACCTGGATCATCATTTATACTTGGTGAGCGCCATATTATTTCGCCCGTTTTTTTATTAAGTGCAATAGTCATGGTTTCAGGCCCGCCAGGAGTATAATAAATCTTATCACCATCAATAAGCAAAGACTCTGCAATTCCCCATTTACCATAAGTACCTTTATTTTCTGTACTACCTTTATACTGCCAAATAATATCTCCGTTAGTTCCGTCAAAACAGGACAGATCACCTAGCCCACTACAAGTATACACATACTTTCCTTGTACAGTTGGTGTAGACCTACTATCTGGATATCCTTGATTCCAGGCTCTTCCCATTACCTTTTGCCAAAGTAATTTACCGTCCATACTCAATGCGTAAAGAATATCATCCGCCCCATCAATTCCTGTAATGTAAATACTATTGTTTCCAAAAGAAGGTGATGAATGCCCCCCTGAAAGTTCCTCATTAGCCCATAGAAGTGTTGGACCATTTTCAGGCCAGGATTTCAAGAGCCCGGTTTCAGCTGAAATACCCGTTCGGTTCTCTTCGCGCCATTCGCTAATGTCGTCTTGACTATAAACTACTCCACTGAAAATCAGTGCTAAAAGTAGAAGAGATAATTTTGATTTCATATAGTGCATTTTTCGTTTTGATGTAAGATTTGTTCTTAAAAATATTAAATATCTTTCTGAAAATCTAATTATAAGATCAAATTATCCCCTATTGTTCAGTTTTGATACAATAGCAAAAATCAACACATATATTTTTACTACAGATTAAAACTTTAAACCACTTAGTATATAATCATAAATAGCACTATTATTTTCAATTTTAGGATCCAATAGGCTCTTCGTAAGAAATGCTGGCTTAGTAATCATTTCCCGGCCAATCATCTCTTCAATGGTATTCAAATATGTTAAAGATGTTTTTCCAATAAGTAACGGTGTTAAATCCTGATGTTCTAACCATAACTTATAAATCTTCACAAAGCCATTCAAATAGAGATAGTCCTTAGTAAATCCACCTCCACGAAACACACGTGTAACCAAATTAAATGCCTCATCCTCATCTATTTTATGCTCCTTAGTTAGAACTTGAAAACATTCAATAAAATCAGCACCAGAAGCCATCATATCAACAATAATTACTCGTAATGCCAGCTTTCTTAGTCGGCGCAATGTAATATTGCCACTTAAATACTCAGACAAAACAGCCAATCCTTCTTGTGTCAGAGTATTTACAGGTAATCCAATATGAAATAATTTAAGCTTCTGCAAATGCGAATTCATTGTTGTAACCAGATGCACTCCAATCTCATGCTCAACTAGTGCATCGAGTTCGCGTCTTTTAAATTTTGCATCGGGTTGAATTAGCACGCTCTTTTTTGAATTCAATACCATTACATGTGAAATTACCTTATTGCTAAACTCAATTTTAGCGTCAATCTGGTAATCATTTAATGCCCCTTCGAATATGTCAAACGCCTCTTTTGCATTAAGTGCAGGAACTCTTTTAGGCTCATTTGGAATATCTGGCAATAGAAGAATGTAATTCGCATTTAAAATATCTGTTTTGGATGGCCTGCCAAAATACCGTAACGAATTGTACAAAAACTTTTTGGTTCCCAATGAGGCAATCAAATCAATTTTATCTGTATATGAGCTGATTACAGATTCATACAAATTTCGAATTGAAATATCATGAATATCTTGCACTGGAACACTTAAAAGTGTTTGCTTAAGTGTGTAAGGATTAATTTTTACAGGTTGATATCTAAACTCCGGAACTTTCGAATACTTATTTTTGAAAAACTTTCTTTTCTCAGCCTTTGTGTTAGTTGGGTTAACAGCAGCAAGTAATTCAAAGTTTTTTAATAAACGGTATAAAGTGTTATCAATCTTAAGCAAACCGTTACTGACATCTTTATCTAATAATTTGGGAGTAGAAACATGATGCCATTCTTTCAATTTACCACTATAATAATTGGCATTATTAAGTATGGCAACTTTAAGCTTTTGTTGTAATGATTTAATTATTTTTGGATAGATATCACCACTCAATTCATCACAATAAACTTTCTTTACTTCGGTGGGCAATACTAACGTTTTTTTAAAATGCTGGTTAATATATTCCAGATTATAACCTCTACCGAAGAACACATCATTTTCATTGGCTTTGGACTTGATTTCGGGCAATTTAATCTTGTTTAGTTCATCAAGCCAATGCTGTATATATTCACCATACCTGGACTGATCAATTTTCTCAGTTCCAATGTTAAAAAGTGGGACTTCCCTATCCCAACGCTGGTAATTATAACTATGAAAATCATACACAATACAGCCTCCAAATAGGGATTCAATTTTTTCAACCAGCGCATGTAAAACCTTATAATAGTTACCATGCTTTTTCACAGAATACTTTTGCTCACTTGCAGCGAGCTTACGCTTCCATACTTTTTTGCCCCAAGCTTCATTGTAAATACAATTTTCCGAATCGCGGTTAAGATCGTATTCAAATCGGGAGTCAAGCCCAATAATTGTAATGGGCATCGATACAATAAAATCAGCTGTATTGGGATCTTCCTCATACCAACGCTCATAATCATTGAGCGCAATCTTCTTTTTAAGTTCCGGCCTTATTTGCCCTCCGTTATGGATTGCTGTACAGCAAAATGGAACATATTTACTGATTTTTATAATAAATCCGCCATCATTAGGGATAGCTTCAAATTGCTCTCCCTTTTGAATTTTACGGACTATCTCCTGAATTGATAACCTATTTATTTTCATACATGTCTTCCGGTCTGAATTTTTCTTTCTTAATGCGCCATACAGAAACAACTGTTTCCAAATAATCTACAATTTTAGTTTGTAATTTGACATTGTTTAACCGGTTTATGTCTGTAATTGTTCCAGGGCTCAGCACATTAACTTCCACTAATTTACTGCCTATAATATCCAAACCAGCGTAAAAAATACCATCTTGCACTAACTTCTTACCCACTTCTGCACACAATATTTTGTCTGCTTTATTGAGTCTATATTTTTCGACACTACCTCCGGCAGAAATATTAGAACGAACATCCCCTTTAGCTGGTACTCTTCGCAATGCACCAATAGGCTTACCATTCAACATCAATACTCGTACATCACCTTTCTCAGCTCCCTCAATGTAATCCTGAAGAATTACGTAATTTGATTCACCTTTGGATTTATTAATGTAAAATTCAAGCAATGACTTGATATTATGCATGGCTGATTTTTCAATTACAATTACACCACGGCCACCATATCCATCAAGTGGTTTTAGAATCATTTTTTCATTTTCCGATTCCTCAATGGTGCGAATCAGGTAATCAATGTTTTTTGAAACGTGCGTTGCAGGAATTAATTCATGTTTAGGATCATGATATGCAGCTGTATATATTTTATTATTTGCTTCACGTAAACCGTCAACAGCATTCATTATAAAAACCTCATCCTTAATTGAATCCAAAAAATTAAGGACCAATGGGTCCAACGGCGGATTATCGCGCATGAAAATCACATCAAATTCATTAAGTGGACGCATTCCTTTTTCAAACTCTGAACTTCTGTAAAATTTCACCATACTTACAGAAATCTTGTTTACTTTTTTGAATGTTTTACAATAACTGTAGGTAACGCTGTCTCTGATAGTTAGATTTTGAGGGTGAGTAATGGCAACATCAAAACCGCGCTTCACACATTCGTGGAGTATGCGCAATGTAGAATCCTGTTTGGGATCAATTTTTTCCCAAGGATACATGATAAAACAAATTTTCATTTACTGTTTGTAATTATGTTTTTTTTAATTAAAATATGTTGCTAAAAATAAGCAGAAGTTGTGTATAAAAATCAAGCCAAATTGGATTTTTTCATCTTAAAATGAAAAATATTTTTCATCGCCTATCTATCTCTCTTTAAGGCAGTCACCTCGATCTCTATTTTTATATCATCATTTACTAATTTTGCTGAAAACATGGTTGCTGCCGGTCTAATCTCACCGAAATACTTTCGAAGTATTGGCCAACACTGTTCAAATTCATTTCGGTTAGGCAAAATATATGTTACTCGCACAATATCTTCCAATGCAAAACATGCCTGGTCTAAGACATTTATAATATTAATAAAACATTGTTCTGTTTGTTCCAAAATATCTTGAGAAATCGTCATTTTATTATAGTCATAGCCCGTTATTCCTGAAATGAAAGCCCAATTTCCATCAACAATTGCCCGAGAATAGGCTGCTTTTTCTTCAAAAAATGAACCTGAACTGATTTGTTTACGCATAGTATTTTTATCGTAAGTTAGGAAGAAATTCCCAATTAGCTATCAAGTAAAGTATATAGGTTAATCGAAACACTATTTCTCCCCGGAGAAGCAGATCGGGTTGAGATTATTAAAAAAGCCGCTCCCTATCGGAAGCGGCTTTGAAAAATTTTATCTTATCTATTATTACTCTTCGTCAAGTAATATTTTAAGCATATCAGTAGCAGCCTTTGGCACTGGTGTTCCAGGACCAAAAATAGCAGCTACACCTGCATTATACAAGAAATCATAATCCTGGTGAGGTATTACACCACCGGCAATCACCATGATATCTTCACGTCCGTGCTTTTTAAGCTCTTCCATTACAGCAGGAATTAAAGTTTTGTGTCCAGCTGCCAACGATGATACTCCAATAATATGCACATCATTTTCGATAGCATCTTTCACAGCTTCCTGAGGTGTTTGGAAAAGTGGTCCTATGTCTACGTCGAAGCCAATGTCGGCATAACCTGTGGCTACAACTTTAGCTCCACGGTCGTGACCATCCTGACCCATTTTTGCAATCATGATACGTGGCTGACGACCTTCTTGTTTTGCGAATTTTTCACAAAGCGCCTTGGCTTCGGCAAATTCATTACTTTCTGCTGATTCTGATGAGTACACGCCTGATATTGATCTAATTACTGCTTTATATCTTCCTACAACTTTTTCACAAGCATCGGATATCTCTCCTAACGTAGCGCGTTTCTTGGCTGCATCAATTGAGAGCTCCAATAAGTTACCTTCACCTGTTTCTACACATTTGGTAATGGCATTCAATGATTGTTGTACTTCTTCATTATTACGTTCTGCGCGTAATTTCTCTAATCTTTCGATTTGAGATTTACGTACAGCGGTATTATCTACTTCAAGAATTTCCAGTGGATCTTCTTTATCCAGACGATATTTGTTAGTACCTACAATGGTTTCGCGTCCGCTATCAATACGCGCTTGCTTACGTGCAGCAGCTTCTTCGATTCGCATTTTAGGCACACCAGTTTCAATGGCTTTTGCCATACCGCCCATGCTCTCAATTTCGTTTATATGTTCCCATGCACGATTGTATAAGTCCTGAGTTAATGACTCCACATAATACGAACCTGCCCATGGATCCACAGCACGGCAAATTTCCGTTTCGTTCTGTATGTAAAGTTGTGTGTTACGAGCAATACGTGCACTGAAATCTGTTGGAAGCGCAATCGCTTCATCCAATGCATTGGTGTGCAACGACTGCGTGTGACCTAGGGCAGCACCCATAGCTTCAACTGCTGTACGTGCAATATTGTTAAATGGATCTTGCTCTTGCAAACTATAACCTGAAGTTTGCGAGTGTGTACGCAATGCCATCGATTTTGGATTCTTTGGATCGAATTGTTTCACCAGCTGAGCCCAAATCATACGTGCAGCGCGCATTTTTGCAATTTCCATGAAGTGGTTCATTCCAATTGCCCAGAAAAAAGATAAACGTGGAGCGAATTTATCCACCTCCATACCGGCATTAATACCTGTACGAATGTAATCTAATCCATCAGCCAATGTGTATGCCATTTCAATATCTGCAGTGGCTCCGGCTTCCTGCATGTGATAACCTGAGATTGATATTGAATTGAATTTAGGCATGTTTTTCGAAGTGAATTCGAATATGTCAGCGATAATTTTCATTGAGAATTCCGGTGGGTAAATGTAAGTATTACGCACCATAAACTCTTTCAAAATATCATTCTGAATGGTTCCTGAAAGTTGCTCTAAACTAGCACCTTGCTCCAATCCTGCTACAATATAGAATGCCATAATTGGAAGTACAGCACCGTTCATTGTCATGGATACCGACATTTTATCCAATGGTATACCATCGAATAGAATTTTCATGTCAGCAATAGAGTCAACAGCAACACCAGCTTTACCTACATCACCGATTACGCGCTCATGGTCTGAATCGTATCCACGATGCGTGGCAAGGTCAAATGCAATGGATAACCCTTTCTGTCCTGAGGCAAGGTTACGGCGGTAAAATGCATTTGATTCTTCAGCTGTTGAGAATCCGGCATACTGACTAATAGTCCATGGACGCATCGCATACATAGCAGAGTAAGGTCCTCTTAAATAAGGAGCCATACCAGCTGCATAATTCAAATGCTTCATTCCGGCCAAATCATCTTTACTGTAAACAGGTTTTACCGGAATTTTCTCCGGTGTATCCCAATTGGCTGCAATTTTATTGGCGTCAGCCCATGCTTTTCCTGTTGCAGCCTCAGATTTTTGTTTAGTGAAATCTATATTATCAAATTTAGGTCTCATAATTTTCTTTTTTAAGTTCCCTGAATTACAATAATCCAAGCTGTTTTTGGAAAGTTTCTAATGTTTCTAATACGTTTGATTTAATGTGAATGAAATGTTTCACACCAGCTTCTTTAAGTTGTTCAATATTATCTTTTGGATAACCTGCTACAACTACAGTCGCTTTACCTTCCAATTGTTTTACAGCTTCAGGTGCAATATGTGGATACTCATCGTCTGAGCTACAAAGTACAACAATATCAGCGTTATTTTCCATGGCTGCTTTCACACCCTCTTCAACGGTTTCGAATCCGTGGTTATCAATGGTTTTGAATCCACCAATAGCGAAAAAGTTTTGTGAGAATTGTGAGCGAGCCAAACGCATTGCTAAGTTTCCGTATGTCAACATAAATACGGTTGGACGCTTATTATTTTTAGCATACACATCAGTGCGGTAACGCATTTTTTCGAATTCCTGTGGTCCGCGGTAGATTACCAAACCTTGCGTTTCAGCATCGTCTGCTGTGTAATCTTTTGCTTCAAATAGTTCTGCACTGAAGTTCTCTTTTGTTTCATCGAAATTAGGGAAGTCGTTAGTTCCCAAGAATTTCTCCTTGCGCAATGCAATAGCG
The DNA here is from genome assembly GCA_002869335.1 of Salinivirgaceae bacterium. Classification (GTDB taxonomy): domain Bacteria; phylum Bacteroidota; class Bacteroidia; order Bacteroidales; family Salinivirgaceae; genus Salinivirga. The sequence goes on from PKTE01000077.1 coordinate 10,186, forward strand.
ATGCCTCTTTTAGCAACTGTGTCTTTCAATCGCTTTTGGAAATCACCTTTGCGATAAGAAGCTATAAATCCACCTTCAGCCTCAAGTTTAAGGAATATTTCCCAGGCTTCTTTAATTAATTTGTGTGTGAGTGTTTCAATGTAATATGATCCACCTGCAGGGTCAACAATGTTTTTGAAATATGATTCCTCTTTCAAAATAATCTGTTGGTTGCGAGCGATACGTTCAGATTGCAATGAAGCATCCTCGTAAAAGTTAAATGGATCAACCGTTAACGATTCAACGCCGCCTAAAGAAGCTGACATTGCTTCAGTGGTAGAGCGAAGTGTGTTTACATAAGGATCATAAACTGACTTACTCCATGTGCTTGTTTGTGCATGAATGTGCATTTTACAAGCTTGCTTTTCTATTCCAAATTTTTATGTAATCTGTGCCCCAAGGTCTCTTGCAGCACGTAATTTAGCAATTTCCATAAAGTAGGTTGTTCCTACTGCAAAGTGGAAACGCATTTTACTATTTACCAACTGCGCATCTAATCCGGCATCGGTTAACCTTGCAAGGTATTCACTTCCCATAGCCAGAGTAATTCCTAACTCTTCAGCAATAGTTACTCCTGCATTTTTGAAGTAATTACTATGAACAGTAATTGGTTTAAATGCAATAGCAGCTTTTGTTTTTTCGATAAGGCTTTTAGCTTCATCAAATAGCTTTTGTTCCTGATCGCAAAACTTTCCGTACAATGCAAAATGTCCAATTGGATCAAAATTTACAGATGCTCTAAGTTCAGCAATATTCTTATTATTTTTTTCAGCATGTTGTAAGAAAAGCTCAACAATATTTAAAGCATCATGAGGTGCTACAAAATTTAATTCAACTGCTTCTATGCAAATATCTTTTAGTAAAGCATTGAAATCTTCTGCAGATACTTTCTGGCCCTCTTCAAAGATGAATCCGATTGATTCAACGCCTTTATTAAGAACTTCCAACGCTTTTTTATTGGCAGCCTGCACATCTTTTGCATTTATATCCTGACGAATTAGCCAGTCGTTGTCGTGAGTTTTATTTCCACGTACGAAGGGGAATTCACCAGGATTACAATCAAGGTAATTGAGTTTTTCTACATCTTCTTCCCTGTAAAATGGTTCAACATCAAAACCTTCTTGTGTACGCCAAACTAGTTTTTTATTATAATCGGCGCCTTTAAGGTCGGCAATAATTTTCTCCTTCCACTCTTTTGTAGAGATTGGAGGGAATTGTTCAAACAACTTTTTTGTCTCTTCTGCTTTTGACATAAGTGGCTTATTTTAATTAGATTGCGAATCTATAGTGTTTTTGCCATAACTTGTATGAATTTTATCATGTTTTTTGTCATATTTTGGAGAAAAAAAACTAAGGTTTTACTATAAAATTGGGTAAATTCGCATGAAATAATTATTTGACTTATGAAAAACACAATTTCAATCATCGGGACATTATTAATTGTTATTTTTCTTTCACTGAATTTAACGGCTCAAAATCAACACATTGAAAAGAAATGGAAAAATGGCAAAATTGCTATGAAAGGAATGATGAAGGATGGATTTGAGTGGGGTAAATGGGAATATTTTGACAAAAATGGAAACCTAATTCAGGTAACTGAATTTAAAGCAGGGGTTGTGCATGGTGAAGTTATTTATTACTACGATGATGGAAAAATTGAAACCAGAGGTCACTTTAAAAATGGAATTAAAGTTGGCAAATATGAGGCATGGTATCCAACAGGCAAACCTGAAGAGGTTGGTTATTATAAAAAAAACCTTAAAGACAGTATTTGGAAAACTTATTTTCCCAATGGTCAGGTTGAGAAAATATCATATTTCAAAGCAGGAAAAGAGTTTCTCGTAGATTTTTACAAAGAGGATGGCACACAAATGGTTCAAAATGGAACTGGTATTCTCGAAACATTTTATAAAGCTGATTCTCCTAAAGAAAAAGGCATTTACAAAGACAGTCTTTTAAATGGTGCATATACAAAATGGTACAGCAACGGAAATAAAATGTCTGAAGGAGTATATGAAAATGGAGAGCAAGTAGGCGAATGGACTCAATGGTACCGCACTGGTGAAAAGATGAGCACTCATAACTACAAATCAGGTAAAAATATTGAATGGTACAAGAATGGCAATCAACGTATGATAGGAATTCTTGAGAATGGAAAAAAAGAGGGTAAATGGTCTTTTTGGACACCTGAAGGAAAGTTACTCCGAATGGCTGAGTATAAAAATGGAAAATATAATGGACTGCTCGAGGAATACAACAATGATGGTGTTTTACAGCGTAAAATGAATTTTCAGTTTGGCAGACCACATGGCGATGCAGAATGGTATTTTGAAAATGGCAATATTGACATGAAAGGCCATTTCAAAGACTCATTACAAGACGGCCTTTGGACGTATTACAGAACAGACGGGAAAAAAGGTAATGAGGGTTCCTATATAAAAGGCCAAATGGATGGAAAATGGACATGGTGGTATCAAAATGGAAATGTATGGAAAATTGGCTATTATAAAATGGGTAGCAAAGACAGTCTTTGGCAGTATTATTTTGAAGATGGAACACTCTTTAAAGAAGGAACCTTTTCTGATGGTGTAGAAAATGGCGTTTGGCAAAGCTGGTATGAAACAGGTCAATTAAAACATAAAGGCAAATTCCTAAATGGGAAAATGACCGAAACCTGGATTGGATATTATGAAAACGGGAAGAAATCCTACGAAGTATCTTATAATCAAGTATTAAATGATGGGCCTGCATTATATTGGTATGAAAATGGAAATCCGAAAATGGAAAAACATTATCAGGATACTGTACTTCAGGGTGCTTACAAGACCTGGCAGGAAAATGGTAAAATAACCATATCAGGAAATTATGAAAAAGGTGAAAAAGATGGTAAATGGCTTTACTATGACCTGTTAAACCCAGAATTAATTATAAGAGATGAGACCTATAAAAACGGAAAGCCAGAAGGTAAATGGGTATCTCGCTATAAATACGGCTCCATTGAAAGTATAAAAAACTTTAAAAACGGATTAAAGCATGGTTTGATTAAGTATATGAAACCAGATGGAGAAATAATCTATGAAGCTATTTTCAAAGAAGATAAACTTGTTAAACTAAAAGTTGACAAAAAGAGAAATAAGCGCTAACGTTTGCATAAATTGTTTTTTATCAACTAAACCCAAACATTAGATACTTAACTTATTATTAACACCTTCTGCAAATATTATTTTTGCAAAACATATAATAATACGTAGAAAGGCTCTGCTGCTGAAAAGCGGGATAGTTTTTTTATGATGTTATCCTACCTCAAGCAATATTACAAATTCACCAGCAATGTAATTTGGTTTGAATAATGAAAGTTTTTACCTAAATTGTGCTCTAAGAAATCAGGGAAAAACTAGTCAAACTACAGGTATTTGCATATGAATTCATTAAAATAGTTAATGGTTAATCCTAATATATCTATTGTTAAACTAAAATCAGTTAAAATGAGAAACAGAATTTTATCATTTTTACTTGTATTTTGTGCTTTTACAATTTCTGTAAATGCGCAACAATATGGTAAAATTGTTGATTACTTTGATTCGAAAGTAGTCATGAATCAAGAAAAGCAAGATTTGAACATGAAAGCATTTATCCCGTTCAAATCAAATGAAGCAAAAGCTTCAAAAGTTACTTTTATTTCAGAATCATTCGACACAGAAATTCCAGACACCTGGACCGTTATCAATACAGGTGCCGGAACATATCCTGGTTGGCTGTGGGCAGATGTATGGGCTGGTAACGGAATTCCTTTGACCGGATTTGCCGTTATTGACAGTGACGAGAATGGAAGTGGCAATGCAACCGCTGGAGAATTAATTACACCAGCTTTTGATTGCGCAAGCGCAGCAGGCTTAAAACTTGAGTTTGATGCACGTTATAACGACTTAACAGCAGATGGTGGGGACTTTTTTGCTGTTGATGTTTGGGACGGCACAGCATGGGTAAATGTTGCCACTTGGGATGAAGACCACGGAACAGATGATGTTGCTGAGAAAGTTACTATTGACATTACCGCCTATGTAAGCGATAGCTGTTTAGTTCGTTTTGTTTACGATGATGCCGGATCTTGGGCATGGTATGCTGGAATTGATAATGTTGTAATTTTTGAACCAGACCCAACTAATTTAAGAGCATTAGATTTAATGGGTAGCCCATTTGCAACAGAAGGACAGGAAAAGACTTTTTCATTTGTTTTTGAAAACATAGGAACAGAAGCTGTACCAGGTGCAGATTATACTTTAAACATTGTTGATACTGCTGGTAACGTATTAAGCACCGTTAGTGGTGTAGATATTGATCCCGCTACAATCGACACAGTTTCAATCGCCTATACTCCTGCCGTAGCTGACACTATCGCAATTTATGGAATGATAGATTACGCTAACGACTCTGATGATGCAGATAATGAAACAGAAGTCATGGAACTATACATCATGGCAGAAGGTAACTATGTTGGTCAGGTTGGAGAAGATGAAACATTTCCTCCAAGTAGAGTTCCATTTGATTTCTACTATAAAAACAGTGCTTCGCAGACAATTTACACTCCTGATCAATTAGGAATTGGTGGAGGTGTTTTACAAGCTCTTGCCTATGAAAACAATTTCAACACAGATCTATCTGGTGGAAAACCTGTTAAAATATGGATTGGTGAAACCACAGAAAGTGATCTTTCAAATGGTTGGATAGATCCTTCAACTTTAACATTGGTATTTGATGATACTATTGTTTTACCAGCTGGAGCCAATATCATTCCTATTACGTTAACTACACCTTATGTATACACAGGAGGTAATCTTGTAATATATACATATCGTGTTTGGGAAGATGAATATTACTCTTCAAGTGATAAGTTTTATGGGTCTGAATTCCCAGAATCAAACTGTACTAGAAGAAATAGTTCTGATACTGAATTCCCAGATGACCTTTCAACAGTTGAAGGTAGTGTAATTAGCTGGGTACCAAATACAACCCTATTCTTCTCAACTGAAGGTTTAGGAGCTCTTTCAGGTACTATTACTAACACAGGGGTTCCAATTGAAGGTGTTTCTGTTAAAGTTGTCGATGGCTTTGCCTCAACAATGACAGATGCAGCCGGAGAATATATGTTCCCTTATTTACTTGCAGGAGACTATGAATTAGCCCTAAGTAAATTTGGCTTTGAGCCAGACACTATTACTGGAATAACTGTAATTGAAGCAGACACCGTTGTTGCTGATGGTACTATTGATTCAATTCCAACATTTGCTGTTACAGGTACTATTACATCTAGTGACCTTGGAACAGGTATTGAAGGCGCTGCAGTAACTTTAGAAGGATACGAAATGTATCTAGATTCAACAGATGCTAGCGGTGTATTCTTAATTGAAGGTGTTTATGGTGGCACAAGAGACTACGTAATGACAGTATCATTCCCAGGATATGAAACATTTAAAGATACAATTACTGTAATAGACGCTGATCTAACTGCCGTTGATGTTGTATTGGAAGAGATTCCATACCCAGCACTCGGAGTAAATGCAATGATTAATGAATCAGATGAAGCGCTAGTTACATGGTTGGCTCCTGGCTCATTAATTCCAGCTGAATTCCGCTATGATAACGGTATTCAAACTGGTCAATTAGGAAGTAGTTCAGGAACAGATAATACTGTACTAGGTTCTGTACACAGAGTTAATGCACAATTGATGGAAGTAAGCTGGATGACAACCGCAGAAGGTGGACCACACGCAACTGTCAACGTATTCATCTTCGACCTAGATGAAAATGGAGCTCCTACAAATAATGTACTTTATTCAGCTATGGCTGTTGAGAACACTGATATGGAGTGGACTGTACACACATTACCAGAGCCTGTTGATGCACCTAATGGATTTATGATCGCAATGAGCTATGCCGGGTTTGCCGGACTTGGAACTACTGATCCTGATGAAGATTATCCTTATACTGACAACACACATTATTTCAGCAGTGATTATACAGGTGGTGAATTTGCAACAGTTGAAAGCCTTGGTGATCCTTCATTAGAAAAACCATTTATGATTCGTGCATATGGTTACAATATGGGTAAATCTAAAGCTCAACCTTCATTTGCATATGGAAAACAAGGAAAAGTTAATCATACGCTAGAATTAATAACAAATGAACCTTACAAGCCAGAAGCACCTATTTTTGCATTACCTTCTCAAAACAAAGAATTTGTTGACTATACAGTTTACAGATTAGTTGAAGGAGATGCAATGGGTGATTGGGTTGAAGTTGGTTCAAATGTAACTGATACATCTTTTGTTGATGCAGATTGGACAAACCAAACATTCGGTCTTTATCAATATGCTGTAGTTGCTAATTATACTAATGGTGTATTATCAGAAGCTACATTATCTAATGTTCTTCCAAAAGACATGACTGTTGACTATACAATTGGCATTACTACAAATGCTTCAGAAGATGGATCAGGAGCAGTTGTAACACTTACTAACCGCGATGCTGATCCAGAACATGTATATATGCTCACAGCAGATGCTACAGGTGTTGCATTTGATTCAGTATGGAGAGGTGTATATGATATCACCATTGAAAAAACAGGTTTCGATCTTTACACTGCTGATTCAGTAGTTATTGAAGAAGGTGGATTATCAATGGATGTGGAATTAATTGAGACAATTCTAGAACCTTATGGCCTTATTGTTGCTCAAGAGGGCTATAATGCAAACTTTAGTTGGAATAATGCACTAGGATTCAGTGATAGTTTTGAAGATTACGAAGATTTTAACTATACTGATTTCGGAGGATACACTTTAGTTGATGGTGATGGTGGTTCAGCTTATGGATTCCAAGGAGTTGATTTCCCAAATACTGGCTATGTAGGATCATATATTGTATTTAATCCTTCTCTAACTACTCCTGCTTTAACTGATCCTGAATTCCAACCAGTTACTGGTGACAAATATTTAGTTTGCTTTGCTTCACAAACTCCTCCAAACGATGATTGGTTAATTACTCCTGAAGTAACTGCAGCTAATGGAATGGAGGTTTCATTCATGGCCAAGTCAATTACTGCAGACTATGGTTTAGAGCGTTTCTACGTAGCAGTTTCAACTACAGGAACTGACCCTGGAGACTTCACTGTAATTTCAGGTGCATCATTTGTTGAAGCTCCTGTTGACTGGACTTCATTTAGCTATGACCTTTCAGCTTACGCAGGTCAAAATATCTACATTGGAATACATTGTGTATCAAATGATGCATTTATGTTTATGATTGATGACTTAAATATTGGAATGGCCAGCAAGTCTAAAGCATTTACAGGATATACAGTATATCTTGATGAAGCAATTGAAGCCACTGATCTAACAGCAGCTAACTACACATTTGAAAGCTTGGCATTAGGAACTTATACTGCCGGTGTAAAAGCTGTTTACGAAACGGGTGAAAGCTCAGTAGTTACAATTGATTTTGAAATTGTTGAACCAACATATAGTTTAACATTCAATGTAATGGACGAAAGTACATCTAACTTAATGTCTGGCGTATCAATTGACATTACTGATGGTACTGACACATGGAACTACAGCACAGATGCTAACGGTCAGGCTGTAATGGAAATGACAAATGGTACATACACGTACACAGTTACTATGGAAGGTTACGATGACGTTACCGGAACAGTAACAATTGCTGATGCAGCCGAAACAATTGACATTATGATGGCAGTTGGTATTAACGAAACTGTAATTCCTGGATTTGTTGTTTATCCTAATCCATCTAAAGGAAATGTAACAGTTAAAGCAGATGCAATGGGAAGCATTGTTGTTCTTGATGCAGTTGGACAAGTAATATTGGAAAAAGAATTCAATGGAACAAGTACTGTTGATATGAGTAACAATTCTAGCGGTATTTACTTTATCCGTCTAATGACAGACAACAAAGTAGCTACAAAACGAGTTGTAATTGAATAAAACATAAAATTAGAAACCAAAATAGCCGTCGAAAATCCGACGGCTATTTTTTTTAGCAATAATCTATTTTAACGCAAGTTTATTTTATTACAAATTTAGCAAATACCGTAGACTGTATCTTAATTTTTCTAAACTGAATTACACCTCCCATTTTACTTTGATAGGCTTGACGGGGTTGCTCCATAGCAACATTGGAAACCATCATTCCAACTCCTGCCGGAGAAGTTTCTTTTAACACCAATGGCTCTCCTAATTCATTCCCAAGAGCTTCGAGCATATAAGTTGCTTTCTCTTTAGCTGCTTTCACAGCCTCGATCCTCACTTTTTTCCTTAAAAATTCAATATCAGAATGGCTTGTATGGTTAATATATGCACCATGAATATCAAGATCATCGAAAACTTTAAAAACGTTAGCAACCTCTTCAGCAGTTGCGACTAAAATTGTGAAATTAGCTGAGGAAATAACATCTTTATGCGACCAGCTAACTTTAATATAGTTGGCTCCAGCATCACTCATCGAAATTAATTCATTAGGAATACCTATCTCATGCAGCTTACCTTTCAAATCAGAAACCTGGGTTTTCAAAGGTTTAGAATCTCTCGTTTTACCTTTTTCTTTCAAGTTTACATTAATATAAATCTCGTTGGGTACAATTTCCTTTTCAGCGGTACCATACACTTCAACATAGGGCTGCTCAGTATTGGAAACCTGCGAAAAAACTGAGCTTGAAATAAAAATGAACAGGATTAATATCAGTTGATTTTTCATTGCATTATATATTTTGGTTCATTGACCAAAATACAACAAAAAACCTAAAAAAAGCAATTTAAGAATTATTCAACATGCAGAACCAAACCCTTAAGATACTCTCCTTCAGGATGATATATACTCACAGGATGATCAGATGGCTGAGTTAATTGATGCAATATACGGACTTTTCTTCCTGCATTGGCAGCTGCTGCAAATACTGATTTTCTAAAGTTCTGAGGGCTAACAGCCTGCGAACAACTAAAGGTAAATAATATACCATCAGGTTCAATATTTTCAAATGCGCGTTGATTAATTCTTTTATAACCTTGTAACGCATTACTAAGAACATTATGATGTTTAGCAAATGCAGGAGGATCCAAAATAATCAAATCATAAGTATCTTCTGCATTAGCAAAAAAGTCAAATGCGTCTGCCACAATTCCTTTATGACTATGATTTTCGCCAAAATTTAGTACTACATTTTGATCCGTTAAGTCTATAGCCTTAGCCGAAGAATCTACAGTATGAACTATTTCAGCGCCATTTTGCATGGCAAACAAAGAAAATCCACCGGTATAACCAAAAACATTGGCGACCTTTCTATTCTTTGAATACTGACCTACCAATTTCCTATTTTCACGCTGATCAACAAAAAATCCGGTTTTCTGCCCCTGTATCCAATTAATCTCATACTTTACCCCATACTCCTGTACAATACCTGATTCTTTATCACCCAACAAAAACATATCTTTCTGCTCATCTTCCAATGCTTTTTTAGGCAACGTTGCTGCACTTTTACAATAAATATGCTGAATACTTCCATTTGAAATCTCTTGCAAAGCTTTAGCAATATCTTCTCTTACTAGAAACATCCCTACGCTATGCATCTGAACAACAGCAGTATCATTGTAAATATCAATAATCAACCCCGGTAAATTATCACCTTCGCCATGAATTAGCCTATAAACATTTGTTTCAGGCATATTCTCCAACAATCTTTGACGTAGGTTCCACGCAATTTGAAGTTTTAATTTATAAAAACTGTAATCAATTTCTGTTGGTTCAAAACTTAAAACACGAATGGAAATTGAGCCAATTTGGTAATGACCTCTGGCAAGGAAATTATCTTTATTATCATAAACATCAACAACTTCACCCTCAATTAGGTTTCCAAAAGATTTTTTAATTGCACCTGAAAAAATCCAGGGATGATATCTTTTCACACTTTGGTCTTTACCCGACTTTAATATAAATTTTGCGTTATTGTCCATTGTTTCTAAGCGCTAACATTCGTTCATAAATTTTTAAACATACCCATGCGTCAGTAGCTGCATAACGCAACTGTGGATCAGTTAATTGAGGAGCCTCCCAATTAGTCAATCGTTGTCTTTTCGAAACTTTAAAATTAAGAAAAATAGCAGCCATCTTTTTCACACCTTTTTCCATTACTCCAAACTCATCTACATGCTTTTGAAGATCTATAAATCCACCCGGCTCAAAATTTCTTAATTTTTTCAAACCTCTCACATCATCTAAAATAGCAGCTCCAATCTTTTTGATTTTAGGATCAGCCATCAATCTGACCAATCCGGGTGTAAATCCCGTTTCTTGCAATCTGAATAGCCAGGCAGTATCATCCGAACTTATCTGCAACAAAGCAATTCCATGCCTTGTTCCTTTGTGAAAAGCCGGTTTCGATTCTGTATCAAATCCTAATTTACTATGAATAACAATTTCAGGTAAAACAGCCTCAACTTCTTCAGGCTTTGTGATAACCTTTATTACACCTTTAAATTCTCCTTTTGGCAGTTCGTTTAATGTCTCTTTATCAATAGTTGTTCTCAACATTACTCTATCCCCCACTCATTTTTACGCTGTTCAGTAAGCCAATTCTCAGTATTCTCCTCAGCCTCTCCTTTTACTTCACTATCAAGCTTTTCATTAAAAAAGTAGTGGTGCAATATTCGAAGTGTATTAACTAAACGCTGTCCCCAATATTCTTTAAAAGTACGCGCAACCTCTGCTACTGCATCATTCATTAACTCATCAACTGAAGTGCTATATAAAGATGTAAAATCCTTAATATCCTGATAGATATCGGCAAAATTCTCAGACAAGGCATTGACTTCATTCTCTTCAAATCGTCCAAGGTTCTCTTTATAATCATCCAACTCCCCCATCAACTTATTAGTTTGCAGCTTTATTCTGCTCCATTCTTCTTCACTTACAAACTTCTCAATAGTTTCAGGTTCATCAATTTCTAACTCTGGCAACAAATGAGCCTTCATATACAAAAGAGGCAAAAGCTTCAAATTATACTTTATGAAACTTTCCTGCGAATATTCGTACAACGAATCCAACATTGTAATATACTCAGTAGATACCGTTACAAAGTCCAATACATCTTTTGAATACAACACACTTAATTTCTCTTCTTCCATAGGATTCGAAAATTTTGATGCAAAATTAGCAATTAATATCAAACTACATTTTACTTGATTAATTGATTCAAGTTAAATGTCCCATTAGATTTCAATAATTACGCCAAAGTTAATGGATGATGGATCTTGGATCATGGATATTAGATATTGGATCTTGGATGTTGGATCATGGATCATGGATATTAGATATTAGATATTTTGGATTTTGTAACAAAAAGAAAATAATTATATTTGGCTCGACATTAACCATAATTAAAATGCTATGAAAAATTTATTTATGAAAACAACTATGATTGCAATGTTTTTAGGACTTGCGTTACAATTCTCCAATGCCCAATGCGTTAAAACTTACGACAACGAGAGTATGTATGGAAATATGTTCAATCAATATGTTTTATCTCCTGTAAGAGAAGCCGTTCCATTGGCTGATGAAATTACCAAACCAGTAAAGATTTATAAAGCAATCTCTTTAAATTTCATGAAATCGGGTTCTGCCAAATATCTATTATTAAATATGATGTTAGATAGAGAGATGATGATCGGGGATAAAAAATTATCTGAAAGCGATGCGATTACATTTAACTTTGAAGATGGTTCAACATTTGAATTAAAACCTAATCAACTAGTTGGATACTTTGGAATAGATGATTTCAGCAGAACTGCCATAGGAGCAGTAAAAGTTACGGATGAAATAAAATCACAACTCCAAAAATCAATGATTACAAAAATCATTATTGGAGATCAAACATTTGAAATTAAAAAGGGAAAAGGAAAGAAATTCACAAAATCCTGTTGCTATTTAGGATAAGATATACAAATAAAATCCATGAGCCATAGGTAACTATGGCTTTTTTTTATTTAAAAAGAATTAACAAAAAAACACAAATTGTAACCAGTATAATTTTCAATTAATTCCAATTGATTTTATATTTTTGTTAAAAAAGAGAAACTATGTCATTAATAAAGTCAATTTCAGGAATTAGAGGAACGATAGGTGGAAAAACAGGCGATAACCTGACACCGGAAGATATTGTAAAATTTGTAAGTGCCTATGCAGAATGGTTAAAAAACAATCGCAACGGCAAAAAGCTAAAAGTTGTAGTGGGGCGTGATGCACGTATTAGTGGCCAAATGGTAAAAATGATTGTAAATGGTACGTTAAGTGGATGTGGAATTGACGTAATCGACATTGATTTAGCTTCAACACCCACTACAGAAATGGCTGTGGTTCATTTTAATGCCGACGGTGGACTTATACTAACAGCATCACATAACCCACTTCAATGGAATGCTCTTAAAATGCTAAATCATAAAGGTGAATTTTTAAGTGGTGATGATGGAAAAGCCATTTTAGACATAGTAGATAAAGGCATTGAATCATATGCAGAAGTGCATGATTTGGGTAAAATAGATACAGCCTCATATCATCAGGAACATATTGATGAAATAATTAAGCTTGAATTAGTTAAGCCTGAAATAATTGCGCATAAAAATTTTAAAGTAGTTATAGATGGGATAAATTCAGTTGGAGCCCTCATCATACCTGATCTATTAAAATCGCTAGGAGTAACTGAAATTATTGAGTTAAACAACGAAGCCAATGGTCACTTTGCACACCCGGCAGAGCCACTTCCTGAAAATGTAATAGAAATTTGTCAAACGGTAAAAGAGACAAAAGCTGATTTAGGAATTGTGGTAGACCCTGACGTTGACAGATTGGCTTTAATAGACGAAAATGGGATAATGTTCGGCGAAGAATATACTATAGTGGCTGTTGCTGAATATATATTAAAACATAAAAAAGGAAATACAGTATCAAACCTGTCATCATCTAGAGCATTAAAGGACATTACTGAAAAAGAGGGCGGAGAATATTTTGCTTCAGCTGTGGGCGAAGTTAATGTAGTAGAGATGATGAAAGCTCAAAATGCAGTTATTGGTGGAGAGGGAAATGGAGGAGTAATTTACCCTGAGCTTCATTACGGGCGGGATGCTTTAGTTGGCATTGCATTATTCCTAAGTCACCTTGCCCATGAAGATATTAAAGTATCAGAACTCAAAAAACGTTATCCTCCTTATATTATCATTAAAGACAAAATAGAGCTTAGTCCGGAATTAAATGTTGATGAACTTTTAAACGATGTTGAAAAAGCATACCAAAACGAACAAGTTAATACTACTGACGGAGTAAAAATAGACTTTAAAAATGGATGGGTACATCTTAGAAAATCTAATACTGAGCCAATTATCCGCATATACTGTGAGGCAGCAACTGAAAGAGAAGCAAAAGAGTTAGCAAAAGGAATTAAACAAAATATTAACAATTCGTTTACAATTTAACCAATATTTTTACTTAAATTTGGGAAAATCATTAACTAAACTACTGCATATTATGGAAAGAAAATTCACATTTAGCGATGCGTTATCAAACGCCTATCAAATTGGAATCAAAAACATTTTGTCTTTAATTGGAGCCCTAATTCTTTGGGTTTTGACTATCTGGATTCCATACATTAACGTAGGAACAACCATCGCAATGGCTACATTGCCAGCAAGTTTGAGCCGTGGTAAAATGATTTCACCAACTGAAATCTTCAACAAAAAGTATTTGAAAAACATGGGTGACTTCTTCTTAATCATTGCCTTAAGAGGAATCGGTGTTATGTTTGCATTTTATTTCCTAATCATCCCAGGTATTGTATTATCATTAGCATGGTCATTAGGAGTTCTTTTAGTGGTAGACAAAAACATGAATGCCAATGCTGCACTTAACACAAGTAACAAATTAACTTATGGTTACAAGTGGATCATGTTTGGAGCAAGCATCGTATTAGTTCTTCCTATTTTCATTTTTGGACTTATTCACCCAATTTTAGTTCTTCTTTACATGTTACTTTACATGCCATTCAACCTTGGACTTAAAGCATATGTTTACGGACAATTAGCAGGTGATCTTCAAGCAGAAGAATAAAAACTTGAAACATATTTCAGAAGCCGCCAATTGGCGGCTTTTTTTATGCAAAAGTATTTGCTAACTTTGAGTTTATTGAAAATCTCAAAACACATATTAAAATGAAACAAAAAAGCATAGACCTATTAAACAAAGCAGTAGCAGATGAATTATCTGCAGTACATCAGTATATGTATTTTCATTTCCATTGTGATGATCAGGGGTATGACCTCTTAGCAGGATTATTCAAAAAAATTGCCATTGAAGAAATGATGCATATAGAAGATCTTGCTGAACGTATTCTTTTCCTTGGAGGAGATGTAGAAATGATTGCTTCCGAAGAAGTTCAAAAAATACACAGTATAAAAGAAATGCTTGATTTAGCCACGAAAATGGAAGAATCAAGTGCTAATGATTATAACAAATGGGCCAACGAATGCTCAGCTAATGCGGATTCTGTTTCTAAAAAGCTTTTTGAAAGATTAGTAGAAGATGAAGAACGCCACTTCAATTTCTACGATGATGAAATCAATAATATGAAGAAATTTGGGGATAATTATCTGGCATTGCAATCCATCGAAAGAAGTAAAAGCAATGCAGCTGGACAATCAGCCGAGTAAAGCACATCATTACATTCAAAAATACGAAAAGGAGCTTCCCCCATGGGTTGCTCCTTTTCTTCAAATGCAACTATAAGAACATGAAAATTGCTATCTTTCTATGACTATTTTCCGCTTCACATAATAATCTGACGATTGACTTTCCATTATAAGAATATATACTCCTGCTGATAGCTGCTGAGTGAGAATTTCCTCTGAAACATCTCCTTTTTCAGTATTCCCCTCTAACATTTTTTCGCCGATCATATTCCGTATTTCCCAATGGATTTCATCCAATGGCTCTCCCCAGTCTATCATCAACTTATGAGTGGCAGGAGTAGGATATATTTTAAGTTTCTGACTTTCCAACATATCTGTATCATCTTCATTGGATTGCTGTGTATTATTTTCCATTGTATGCTGAGGAACTAAATCGGGAGTTAAATCTTTAAACCATACCTGATGTACTTCATCCATACCCCAAATTCCCTGAACGTAAACCACTACACGGTAATCCTGTCCCTCAGTATTAACATTATCGGGTAACCATGCTCCTCTAGCTCTTTTGGGTTCCCCCACAGGCCAGTCATGGGGAATAGTTTCCACAACATTACCGATGCCCATTGGTAGTAATTCCACCAATACATTCTTAAATGTTTTATCATTTTCGACAGTCCCATCAGCATAAACTATCTCATCAAGAGTATATTCCTTTTGTACCAAAGCCATTCTCACTATGCATCTTTGGGTACCGGGAGCATGTGTTAACGTATCTTTCAATTTTGTGATATTGGCATCAATAATCAAACTGTCATTTTCGCGATACAATTCAATGTCCATATCGAAAGCTTTGTCTTTCAAAGTACGATGCTTATAATAAGCAAGTATAGAATCTTTTGCAGGAGCCAAACAGCGATGAATTCCATCTACCATGGTAAGTTGCTGTAAATAAGCCCCATACTCCATTGATCGCGCACTTATATCAGGAGTATTTAAATAATATAATGTATCATAATCATTACCAATGAAATTGTTATACCTTATATCAACAACTTCCTGAGCTAGACCAAAATTGGTAATACTATCCATATTAGCTTCCTCCGATTCCTGTAACTGCCTATTTTCTTGGCTATTGACAAATTGCTCCAACAAGACAATTCGAGCCCTACTTGTAATACGAAAATTATCAATTGCAAATCCATTGAACTCTATACCCGGAGCATTTCCCTGATCGCTAGCGTAAGCAATACGGAATCTAACACCACGAGATCCAGCAGCAATGGCTTCGTTACGAATATCATCAATAGGAAACCTTGCAGTAATCCACTCAGGATGGTAACTCGACCACCCCACACTTGTTAGAGGCGATTGGTTACCCGGATTACTCACAATGCCCGATTGATTGTACCAATTCATTCCCTCATCAATGGTTAAATTTCCACTGGAAACCACATTCCAGGTTTCTCCATCATCAATAGTATACTGAATAACGGCACCATCACGACCACTTTCAACGGATTGATAAATATCTACACTTAGTAATGGGAAATTAATTCCGGAAATATCGAAAGTCGGTGATTCAATCCAACCATTTTCATTGTATTTAGTTGTACCCGTACGCCAAATTTTACCCGTCAAATTAGGGTACATTAGCAGTGGCTCTTTAATTTCTTCAAGTTGCCATCCGGAAATAAGTGTTGTATCATATTCTACAGCAACAATCCAATCGTCAACAGAACCATTGAAACTATTTTCATAAATATTCAAAGTATCCAACTTCTCATAACCAAATATGGGAACCAATAGTGAATCTGAACTACTACAACCTTTCTCTGTGGTTGAAGTTAAATCCACTCTATGAACACCCATTGTTTGATATACGTATGTCGTATCTAGCACTCCCGGAGTAATAGTATGATTTCCTAATTCATCCCAATCCCATACAGAAGTAGATACTGGATCAAATACTTCAGATGTTGTCAGGTTCTGAAAATGAGTTCCAAAACCAACCGTCAAAGTATTAAAGTCAAATGCAACTTGTGGATAATTTCCAATGATAATTTCTTTAGTCAAATTATTCGCACATCCATGCTCAGACTCAACCCCAAATTGTACTGTATAATAACCAGGATCATCATATATATGAGTTGGATATCTGTAATACCCGCCTGTTTGCCCATCATGCATGTCAGGAGGAACAATATTATTACCATATTCAGTAGCTTCAAGCAATTTACCATCTCCAAAATTCCACGAATAACGCAAATCTTCCAGAACTCCAAATTTGGTTGTATCTCTAAATAATGTGGCATCGCCAAAGCATAGTGTTGTACTATCTAAAACAAAATCGGGCTGAGGCATAGCAAAAAGGGTGATATTATATGGCTTGTACCATGGACAGCCCGCACTATCTTTATAATAATAGGTCAAATTGCTTTGTATATCAACAGGCTCTGATACAAAGCTTGTATCCGACGGATCGAAATACCAGATAGTACTGTCGATGAATGCTCTTACTCCCTGTCCTAAAATACTATCAATCTGATAATTCCCTCGTAAACGAACGCTATCATCATAGCGACAATACTCGGTGGCAAAATCGAATAATTCCGCATTTGTTGTATCACCATACATACCGGATATTTTCACTACGGTTTCATTTTCATAAGGACATAAGTCCGGATCTTTAAAATAAGCACGAATTGTATCAAATATGATATTATGCTCATAAACAGCACTTTCATTTTCAAAAACCTGAAATGGCACGTAACTAAATTCATCACCATCATTCATGACTCCTTTTCCCTCCACATTTACCAAAGTATGCAATATATTGCTATTGGCTATGGAGTAGTTATTATTAGCAGCACAAAAAGCAGAGTCGATGATTAGAGTAGAAGTATTATCAACATAACCGGGATCAATACTTACATTAAAGTTTTTCGTATAAGGACACAAATTTTCATCCAAATAGCTCAATATAACTGTATCAAAGTCAGGTAGCGAATCCAAATGCGGTATCACTAATTCCGGATTATAATAATATTTGTTCTGTTCACTTACATGATACACTCCAAATCCAATCAAAGTATCTATAATATACTTTTCTGGATCATCCATTTCAAGCAAATAGGAATTATCAACGCCACAATATGGTCTGGTAAGCGCTGCAATAGAGCCAGTTTGATCAACATAGTCAAAAGCATCAATTATCACAGGGAAATCAACATCATATTTACAGCCTTTATTTTCTCTATAAAATAATGTCAATGAAGTATCTATATGAGAAGAGTCACCCAAAGCAATTGCGGGATTAAAGATCCAGTCATTTCCATTTTGCGATACACCCGGACCAGTAATTCCTAAAATAGAAAATCTACTATCCAGATCAAAGTCCACATTTGCCGGACAATATTCATCCTTCAGACTAAGATCTACATCTGTATTGACATTATAATGTTTATCAATTATTGTTGATTCAATTACAGTATCACGACACCCATAATTATCAGTATAAGCCAGATTAAGCTCAACAGTATCCAGTACACTTTGAGCATCTATAAATTGTTCCGGAACAAATGCCCAATTTTCTTCTGAATTCAATCCCAAACCGCCGGATTGCCAAACACTATCAATATCATAATTGGACAGCAATTCAACTGATTGATTTGCAATACAATACCGATCGTTCAGATTTAAAAAGCGACCATCATTTTTTGCACTGCGTACATAAATAGATTTATTCGCATAATTTGAATACATTATCATTGAATCATTACCTGTGCTACATTCACCAGCGTATTGCCAAACTGATGCTACACCGGGTTTATCTTCGGCATATGCATCTCCTTGGGCCACCCAGATTACTTCATTATAGGTAACGCTATCACCATATTCATATTGCGGCATTGGATTGCCATAAATACTCCATGAATCATAGATACAATTATATCCACCAATTGGTACAGGTCCACGGTCATTTAATGTGGTGTCCTGACCTGATTGTATTATTATGTCTAGTGGGCATAAACGCAGAAAATCCCAAACCTGATCGTTTTGACCGGGGACATCACTGGCATAAGCAGGGGCAATACACTCATATTCTTTACCAATATGAGAAACGCGGTCACCAATTTGATAAATAGGAAGGTCAACTTCTGTCCATGTAGCAGGACAATCTCCGGGATTTTCCTTTAAAACTACTTCCGCAAAAGCCTCTATTTTAATAGTAGTTAGATTATCATAATAATTAAAATTTGATGGTACAAAAGAAAAAGTAGAAACCGTATCCCGATTAACTATTTCTCCTTGTATATTTAGTCGGTACTCATAAAAATTTGCATAAAACAAATAACCTTCTGGAGCACTAACTGAATTTACTTCATCATTAATCGAGATATGATAAGCGCTATCATCATAGGCACAGAATGATTCTGCCGGGACAAAGATATCATCCTCAATCACAACCACATTTGCGGTATCATAATCCCAACAATATTTTTCAAAATTGGAAAAATACTTTCCATATTTAAATATCACATCATTTTTTAAACTTCCTGTAGTTACCCCATTGATTTGAGGATCAAAATAAATATCAAAAGGTGTATAGTTTGCATCTCGATAAGGATAATCAAGGCGACCTAATGTGTGATTTGCCTCGGGATTTCCAGTCACAATCCAATCTCTTTCTCTAATTCCATCTGGGTTGATGGTAACTACAGAATCATAATCGTAAATAGTAGTGAGCTTTTTGAGCATTTCAAATTCACCGCCCATTTTTGAAACCCTAATGCTACCCTGAAAATTATATTCATCGAAAAACAAAATATCAGGAGTATTCACGGTATTTGAAACAATCTTTGCAGTATCGGTTCCTGTGCCAAAAGTTGCCAATATACGAACTTCCCCTTTGGCATAGGGTTCAAATGTAAAAACAGGATATGCTTCTATATCATAGTTGGTAACGGGAATAGTATCGTAATATGTTGAATCAATAGGTTTGAAAAGTACTTCAAGTTGATTTGGACTAGTATTGCAAGTTCCAAACGATAGATCAAATTCCAGGGGTTCGCGAGCGCATATTCTGGTTTCGCTGGTTATAAGGTCTAATTCAATATCTTGGAAAAATTGCTCTCCGGCTATCTTAATTGTGTCAGAATGGCCAAAATCAGCGTCATTATTAGGGTCTTTAATGTACACATTGGCATCTTTGGGGAGGGGAATTTCGGCACCGTCTTGTACGTCTTGCACATATTGTTCATTTACAATGAGTTCATAGGTTAAATCATTAGGGGTAATTGATAAAGTTGTGGCGACTTCGCTTGTTGGGCAGGTTAATCCGGCATCGGGGGTAATAACAAGTTCGGGCTTAATATAGCGGAAGGTAATTAGCGTAACAGACTCATCGGTTCCGTACAGATTGTGATGTAGGATTAATTCAAAATCTGTTTGCTCATTTATTGGGTTTGGAATGTGCACAGGTATTTCGGAAATAGAAAATTCATCGGAGGTTGTTATTCCTCCGATGAATATTGTATCTATTATATGACTTCCAACTACTTCTGTTACACCTGTGCTGTCAACATCATCTGATCCGCCTGTTACTGACA
>PKTE01000221.1 GCA_002869335.1 Salinivirgaceae bacterium
GTCGATAATTTCCTCGATTTTTTTATTTTTTTAAGGAGCTTAGCTTTTTGAGGAAAGGAGTAGATAAAATATTCCCAAAACTGATGCATTTTCATAATTAAGTGGGCATCACCAGATAATTGTTCCCGATAGCTTTCCATTAAAGTATCATGAAATTTTGCGAAAGTATCTATTCTGTGGGGTGGGTGATGAGCATCGTCAGCTTTGATCATGGAGGGTAAGAATGGGTCAGAAATTAATCCTCGGCCAATCATCCAATGACCTATTTGTGGAAACCGACTTTGTAGCATTCTGAGTTCGTTTACAGTAGAAATATCGCCATTGTATATTACAGTGTGGGTGGTATGTGCCAGACATTTCTTAAATGCGTCTAAATCTGCATTTTCTTTGTAAAGTTGTTTCCCAATGCGGGGATGAATAGCAATGTTTTTTACAGGGTGATGTTCTAATATTTTTAAAACATCAAATATTTCATCAGGTTTTTCATAGCCCAATCTTATTTTAATGGAAATGGTAATGTCTGTGTTGGCATAAACATCTGATAGTATTCTATCTATTTGATTGGCGTTTTTTATTAATCCTGAACCCAAATTTCTTTTGGCTACCATAGGATAGGGACAACCCAGGTTCCAGTTTAATTCTTTATAGCCCAATTGCTTGACTTGATTTGCCACAAAGAGAAATTCCAATGGATCATTGGTCATGATCTGCGGAATTAGTTTTATTCCCTGGTTGTTCTCAGGTGCAATATCAAGAATATCTTTCTTTTTAATTTCGAGTTTGCCACCCAATCGAATATAAGGAGCGTAATAATAGTCTATACCTCCGAAATACCTTTGAAATGCATTTCGGAACCTAAAGTCAGTAAAGCCCTGTAAGGGTGATGAGTGCAATTTGATCATAGAAAGACACTATTCTTGTGGGCATAAAAATAGCATCTTTCATTAAAATTTTACATTAAAATAGAATAAGCTTTTACTAATTTACCTTGAGCTATGAGTTCCTGGGCTAATAGATGAATCTTTGTTTCATCATTTTTCAAATTAATATATTGCTCATCATTTTTAGCTTCTTTAATTTCATCCTGAGTTGGCATTTTTTTTAAACTACCCAATTGCCCAAGATCATTGCCAGTAAGAATTCTACTACTTTTTACATTTTCTGGTAAACTGTCAACTCCTATGCTTGGAGTCGCTCCGGGTTTAGCTACTTCGAATAAAGCACTCCCTGAAGCTCTGCAATAATAGTTTCCTCCTAATCGACCAACTAAATTAATTTTGTGTTGATCTATTTTTCCCTCTGGAGTTAACACGTTTTCGTTGATATGTATTTTTATGATTTCACAAATAACCAGGTTTCCAGCTGATGCCAAATCCCCTGTTTCAATAACTTGTAGCACTTTACACTCCATTTGTACCGGAGACTCAGCTACGCGCATGGGTTTAACCAGTTCACTTTCAATTGGGGTGAACCCAGCTTTTTTAAATTCACTTACGTCTCGTGGAAAATCATTGCTTGAGAGGCTGGTTTGATGCACCATGTCAAAGTTAACCACATTTACCACTGCCTCAGGAATTACTTTTACATTCTCGTAGGTGTGCTTGGTAGTATTGTCACGCCCTTTCCGTGATGGCGAAAATACAATGGTTGGTGGGTTGGCTCCAAACATGTTAAAAAAGCTAAAAGGTGCCAAATTGTGATTCCCTTTTTCATCAATAGTACTTACATATGCAATGGGGCGTGGAGCTGTTGCACCCAAAAGAGTAGCAAATAGCTCCGGAACTGGTATTTCTTTGGGATTAATGTGCTTCATTCTAAAATTCTTTTGCTGGTAAAACTTTGGTTCTACTTTCTCCAAATCCTATGCGTAAGCCATCTTTTTCCGCAAACCCACGCATGATAATAGAATCGTTATCATTAATGAATTTACGTTCTTCTCCGTTTGATAATTTGATAGGCTCCGATCCACGCCATGTGAGTTCCAGCATTGAGCCGTATGATTTTTTATCCGGACCACTTATAGTTCCTGACGCATACATGTCGCCAACGTTTATATTACAACCGTTTACCGTTTGGTGTGCCAATTGTTGGTTCATATTCCAATAGAGGTATTTCATATTTGATTCGCACACAAGGTTTTCTTCTCCGTTTTCCGGCTGTATGAAAACTTCCAGGTTGATATCGTAGTGATAATTTCCTTTGGTTTTCAGATATGGTAAAACTTCAGGTTCTTGCTTGCGTCCACTTGTTTTGAATGGAGCCAATGCATCAAGTGTTACAATCCATGGGGAAACTACCGAACCAAAACTTTTAGCCAAAAAAGGGCCTAATGGTACATACTCCCACGCTTGCATATCTCTAGCTGACAGGTCGTTAAATATCAATACCCCGAAAATAGAATCGTCAGCATTTTCCACTGCGATACGTTCTCACAGATTGGTTTTTGTTCCGGTTACAAATGCCATTTCCAATTCAAAGTCAAATAGTTTTGTTGGCCCAAAAATAGGGTTATCCGCATCTTTTGGCTTGGTTTGGCCCATAGGTCGATGTATGTTAGTTCCTGAAACTACAATGGATGAACTGCGCCCATGGTATCCAACAGGAATGTGTTTCCAGTTAGGGAGCAATGCATTTTTAGGATCGCGGAACATGGTTCCAACATTGGTGGCGTGTTCTTCGCTGGAATAAAAGTCAGTGTAATCGCCCACTTCAACAGGCAATAAATTTTCAACACTTGCTGCAGAGTGTAATACCTGTTTTTTGTGCAAATCGTTTTTCTGCAATTCTGTATTTGATTCCTCAAATAATTCAATTAAACGTTTGCGCGTTGATTGCCAGGTTGGTTTGCCTAAGGCAATGAATTCATTGAGCGTTTTACTTTCAAATATATTCTCTTTAATTCCTAGATTAGAGAGATATCCCAATGAGAAAAGTCCAGCAAGATCAATAACTGTGTTACCAATAATGGTTGCATTAACTGTTGAACCATCTTGTTTTTTGACGACTCCAAATGGAATATTTTGTAATGGAAAATCACTGTGCTCCGACACGGTAATCCACGATTTTTGTATTTTCATATTTATTTGATTATTTGATATTAAATCCATGCTGTATCTTTCTTTAGAAAGCCGAGCGAATCTTTCGCGTGGCAGCGTAAGGGTTTTAATTTATTTAACCACTAAGATCACAAAGAAGGCACTAAGTTCACTCGGAAGCAGTGACCTCTTTGTGAATTTTGTGGTTATTATTTTTTTATTTTTCATTAAAAAATATTAGAGTTTATGAGGACCTGTAGAGACAAACGGCTGTTCGTCTCTACAAGGTTCCTCGTCTTCCTTGTTCTAATTCGATTGATTCAAATAATGCTTTGAAATTTCCTTTTCCGAATGATTTGGCTCCTTTGCGTTGAATTATTTCATAGAAAACTGTGGGTCTGTCCTGTACCGGTTTTGTAAAAATCTGCAAGAGGTAACCTTCATCGTCTCTGTCAACCAAAATATTCAATTCTTTCAATGGTTTCAGGTCTTCATCAATTTCTCCGACACGGTCAAATAATGTCTCATAATAGGTTTCCGGAATATTCAGAAATTCAACACCGCGATTAGTTAATTCTGTTACAGTTTCAATGATATTGTCCGTTGCCATAGCAACGTGTTGCACTCCGGCACCATTGTAAAAATCAACATACTCTTCAATCTGTGATTTCTTTTTACCTTCTGCCGGCTCATTGATAGGGAATTTAATGCGACCGTTTCCGTTGGTCATTACCTTGCTCATTAAAGCTGTGTATTCTGTGGAGATATCTTTATCATCAAATGATACCAACTGGGAAAATCCCATTACATTTTTGTAAAAGTCTGTCCATTTGTTCATCTCCCCCCAGCCTACGTTTCCTACCATGTGGTCAACGTATTTTAAACCTACGTCCTTTGGTTTGTAGTGTGGGTTCCATTCTTGAAATCCAGGCATGAATGTTCCTTTGTAGTTTTTACGCTCTACAAAAAGGTGAATCGTTTCGCCATAGGTATAAATTCCACTAATTACGACCTCGCCGTTTTTATCAGTGAGCTTATATGGTTCCACGTAGCTTTTAGCTCCTCGCTTTGTAGTTTCATTGTATGCTGAAGTGGCATCATCAACCCAAAGTGCAACATATTTTACACCGTCACCATGTAGTCGGATATGGTCGTTTAATTCACTTTCTTTAGTTAGTGGTGTAGAAAATACAAATGTGATTTTATCCTGACGCAATACATAGGATGTTTTTTCCTTATTTCCTGTTTCAAGGCCACTGTATGCCAATGGCTGGAATCCAAATGCTGCCTGATAATAATGAGCTGCCTGCTTTGCATTTCCTACTATAAATTCTACGTAATCTGTTCCGTTTATTGGTAAAAAGTCTGTTTGATTATTTTGTGTTGTCATTTTACTGTTTTTTACTTTATCCATGATTTGAAATAGGTTTCATCTTCCAGTGCCAATGCCTGTTTGGTAATTTTTAATGGTCGGAAAGTATCAACCATTACAGCTAACTCTTCTGTTGATTCAGCACCAATACTTTTTTCTACAGCTCCAGGATGCGGTCAATGAGGAATACCTGTTGGATGCAAGGTGATCATTCCCTTTTCAACTGATTTGCGACTCATAAAATCTCCATCTACGTAGTAAAGTACCTCGTCAGAGTCTACATTACTGTGATTATATGGTGCTGGTATCGCATTGGGATGATAATCGTATTTTCTGGGTACGAATGCACAAACTACGAATTGATCAGCTTCAAAAGTTTGATGTACCGGAGGTGGTTGATGCACCCGGCCGGTTATTGGTTCGAAATTATGAATCGAAAATGTGTATGGATAATGGTATCCATCCCAACCAATCACATCAAATGGATGGTTGGCCATATGGTATGGAAAAATACGATTGTCTCGTTTAATATTTACAAGAAAATCACCTTTTCGTTCTATTGTTTCCAGGTTATGAGGAGGTACAATGTCACGTTCGCAGAATGGCGAATGTTCCTGCAATTGTCCCATTTCATTCACATAACGTTTTGGATAGCGTATAGGACTGAACGATTCGATGATGAATAAACGGTTGTTTTCA
>PKTE01000220.1 GCA_002869335.1 Salinivirgaceae bacterium
CGAAGCATCCGGAGACGTTGTAGTAGCAGATGCTACTCAAACGGTAGATGTGGCATTATCTCCAATTCCTGTACCTGCAGTTGGTGCTCCTGTTCCAACACAAGACCCTGCTGATGTAATTTCTTTATTCAGTGACACATATACAGACGTAACAGTTGACACATGGAGAACTGACTGGTCATCAGGTGTTTTAGAAGATGTAACAATTGATAGCAATCCTGCTAAAAAATACTCAGACCTTGATTTTGTAGGAATTGAAACAGGAGCAAGTCCTGTGGACGCTTCAGGAATGACACATGTTCATATTGATATTTGGACACCAAACATGACCCAATTCGGACTTAAGCTTGTAGATTTTGGTGCTGATGCTAGTTATGGTGGTGGTGACGATGTTGAGCATCAGATAAATGTTGCTGCTCCTGCTCAAGAAGAATGGGTGAGTTTAGATATTCCATTTACTGAGTTTACAGGCTTGACTACAAGATCGCATTTAGCTCAATACATATTAGTAGGACAACCTACTGAATCATCAATTGTATATATTGACAACTTCTATTTCTATTATGAAGATCCAGGTACAACATACACTACTACATTTAGTGTAACAGATGGTACTGATCCTTTAGAAGCCGCAACTGTAACTATTAGCGGACAAACACTAACAACGGATGCAAGTGGAATTGCAACTGTTGATCTTGCAAATGGAACTTATGCTTACACAGTAAGTTTAGAAGGGTATGATGAAGTTACAGGTAGTGTTGAAGTTGCCGATGCAACTCAAACTGTTGATGTAGTTCTTTCTGAAACTGTATATACAGGTCCAACTGTAGCTGCTCCAAACCCACCGGTTAGAAACCCAGGTGATGTAATATCAATTTATAGTGATGCATATACTAATGTAAATGGAACCAATTTCAACCCACCATGGGGACAATCAACTGTTATGACAATTGATTCAATTGGTGATAATGGCATGCTTACGTATGCAAACTTTAACTACCAGGGAACAACCTTAGCTGCAAGTCAGAATGTTAGCATAATGGATACATTGCACGTAGATGTATACACAGCCGATGCAGATACTGCAAGAATATTCTGTATTAGTTCAGGACCAGTTGAGAAATCATTCACACTACAATTAACTGCAAATGAGTGGAATAGCTTTGACATTCCTTTAAGTGAATTCTCAGATGTTGTAGATTTAAATGATGTATTCCAAATTAAATTTGACGGTGGTGATGGTTCGCAAACCCTCTATATCGACAATTTATACTTCTACAGAGAAGCTGGAATTATTACATACAACGTTACATTTACAGTAACTGATGGTACAGATCCTATCAATGGAGCAAATGTGGCTATCAACAGTCAAACATTAGTAACCGATGCTTCTGGAGTTGCGTCAGTTTACCTTGAAAATGGAACATATGATTATACTGTATCTTCAAGTGGATATGAAGGCGCTTCAGGTAGCGTAACAGTTGCAGATGCAG
The DNA here is from genome assembly GCA_002869335.1 of Salinivirgaceae bacterium. Lineage (GTDB taxonomy): Bacteria > Bacteroidota > Bacteroidia > Bacteroidales > Salinivirgaceae > Salinivirga. Next base: position 1,494 of record PKTE01000220.1, read on the forward strand.
ATGAAGCCGTTAGCGTTGAATTAGTAGCTGACTTATCACCACAGGCAGCAGCTCCAGCTCCTCCTGTGCGTGATCCAGAGAATGTAATGTCGATCTTTAGCGAAGCTTATGATAATATTGCAAATGTTAACTTTAACCCTAACTGGGGGCAATCAACTCTTGTAGATATTGTACTTCTTGGCGACAATAATGATTCAACATTACGTTACAGAAACTTCAACTACCAGGGAACAGAACTTGGAGGTAACTTTGATATGTCAGCAATGGAATACCTACACATCGATATGTGGACTGCAGATGCAACAGTTGTTAAAGTATCTCCTATTAGTGGTGGTGGAGAATATCTATATAGTCTAACTCCAATGCCATCAGGAAACTGGCAAAGTTATGATATTCCATTGAGCGAATTCACAGATAATGGCGTTACATTAAATGACATTTTCCAAATGAAGTTTGATGCGCAGGCTGGTGAAACACCATGTGTAATTTATCTTGATAATATTTACTTCTACAAAATTCCATCAGGACCTACCAGTACAGTTACATTTAACGTAACTGACGGAACAGATCCTATTGAAGGTGCTGTTATTGACATCGCAAGTCAATCAGTTACAACAGATGCTAGTGGAGTTGCAACAGTTGAATTAGAGGATGGTGTATATGGATACTCAGTAAATGCAACAAACTATGAAGAATTCACAGGAAATGTGATAGTTGAAGGTGCTGATATAACTGTAGATGTAAGTATGACAGTTGGAATTGGCAGCGTAACAGAAAACATTGCCAATGTGTATCCAAATCCTGCATACAATACAATCACAGTTGCAATAGATGAGTTACCAGCTAACGCAACAATGCAATTAGTTGATTTGACAGGAAGAGTTATTTACAACTCTAATGTTACTGCAACTAACACAACATTAAACTTAACAAACTATTCAGAAGGCACTTACATTCTAATGATTAATAGTAATCAGGGTATTGTAAGTAAGCACCTGATCATCAAAAAATAACGAGTAGGTTAGTAGTTACCTGCATTATTCCATATGAATAAGTGAGGTATAATGAGCGTGAAAAGGCTGTCGGAATTCCGGCAGCCTTTTGTTATTATATCTTCATCCTGGAAATACTAAAGATAAAGCTTTCTTCAAAACTTCTTGCAGGGTAATGAATTGCGTAAAGCATAAGGAAGTATTATTATTGTAACAGCCTTATAATTTGTTTTGCAAAGCAAAAAAATGCTGATTGATAATAACCAGTCAGCATTTATTATTTTGAATTATGTATTTAAATCGATTATTGCTTTATAACCTTACTGAAATACCTTTTAGTTTTATCTTTTACTTCAATAAAATAAACACCCTTAGGTAAAGAAGCATCTATATGAAAATTAAAACTATTTTCTCCTTCAAAAACTTCTCCCACATATAAAACATTGCTGTATTTCCCGGTAATATCAATCATGCGAATTTGTATTGCTTGGTCTTTAAGTGAACTAAACTGCACTGCCAATGACTCTTTAAAAGGATTTGGATACAATGTAAAATCATTCAACTGTGTATTCACATCGGTTATCGCATTTCCATTATAATTAAACTCAAAATAATTGATATTAAAAGCTCCATTTTGAGCAATTACTTCCATTGTATATGTACCTGCCTCCAAATAAACCGAAGTGGAGAAATCAGCCCAACTTTGCCATCCATTAGTAGAAGAATAACTTAGAGTAGCTTCAATTGCCCCATTAAATTTAAATCGTAATGTACCAAATTCATAACCTGAAATTCTGCCAACTAAATTATATTCACCCGTTTGATTAACTTGTACCTGATACCGCATCCAGTCTCCTGCATCAATATACCCAACGTTTAAACCTCCCCCTACATCAGAACAGGACTCTGTTTGCACACCAAACATTTCATAATAATCTTCTGCTTGCACAATACCAGGCAAACTATGCACAATAATCTCACCTCCTACTGCATTATGTACATAATAATCTGTAAAAGAAGACATTGTCAATTCACCCGACAAAATATTATTACCAGAATAAGTAAGTGTAACCTCATCAGACTGACTAATATTGCTATTAAGTCCAACTAAGATCATACTTGCATCATAAGAGGTCAATTCAACAGAAGAGATAAAATCCGACTGCGCCACACCATTAAGTGTAACCTCAAAATCAGCAGCTGTTGCATTCAATTCACTGACCGCTCCTGAAAGTGATAGCAAGACACCATTTCCTTCTCTGTTAGTTGAAGCTGCAATTGGCAAAAGTTCAGTTGCTGAATCAATAACCGGAAAGTATTGAAGTCCGTGCTTATAGGCATATAAAGGATCATAATTAGCATCTCCCACATTGATTGGAATCTGTGCCATATTCTTTGGCCATGAATGCGTCAATTTACCTGAGGGTTGATAATCACCGAATAGAATTTCAGCAACACCCTCTCCTTCTGAGCCAGGATACCAGATAGCAAAAACAGCATCAGCATAGGTTGTTAGCTCACCCAAAATCATTGGTCGGCCAGAAACTAATAACGCAATAGTTGGAATACCTGCTTCTTTTAAGTTTTTAAGCATCAAAATATCGGAAGCATCAAGATCTAAATTCTCTCTATCTCCCTGTCCCTCTGCATATGGTGTTTTTTCCCCAACAACTACTACAGCCACATCTACATCTCCGTTATAAACACCCGTTGGAGAATAAATAACTTCGCTGGTTTCAGCCACATTCTCAATTCCTGTTACAATATCAGTTCCGGTGGTTATATCGCCATTTCCACCTTGCCACCAAATAGTCCAGCCACCACATTGCGCTCCTAAATCAGCTGCCAAACTTCCAGCTACTAAAATGGTTTGCCCATTTTTTTGTAAGGGTAGTATATCATTTTTAGCATCTAATAGCACCATTGACTCACGCACTGCTTGTTTGGCTACATTGCGATGCTCAGTTGAACCAAAAGAAGACGACAATGAAGGATCCGTATATGGCTCTTCAAACAAATTCAAAAGAAATTTTTGCTTTAGAATACGTCTTACAGCATCTTCAATACGATAAATGCTTACTTCTCCCTGATTTACTAAATCAACCAGGTGTCCTATAAAAATTTCATACCTATCTGGCACCATAACCATATCAATACCAGCATTAATGGCTCGTTTAACCGCTGTTCTATAATCTTCATCCATTTGATCTACACCTTTCCAGTCAGAAATCACAAAACCATCAAAACCCAGTTCGTTTTTCAGCACATCTGTCAACAAATATGTATGTCCATGGAGCTTCTCACCATTCCAACTGTTATAAGAAGCCATTACAGTGCCTACTCCGGCATCAATAGCATCAATATACCCACTCATGTGAATGTTGCGTAAAACCTCCTCAGAAACCTGTGTATTTCCCTGATCAATACCGTTTGTTGTACCTCCATCACCTACAAAATGCTTTGCACACGCTAAAACTGTTTCCGGGGCACTTAGATTAGTTCCTTGTAATCCTACGACAGCCTCTTCAGCCATTATTTTTTGAACTTCCGGAGTTTCACCCGGACCTTCATAGGTTCTTCCCCAACGCTCATTTTGTGGCACAGCTATACATGGAGCAAA
>PKTE01000025.1 GCA_002869335.1 Salinivirgaceae bacterium
CCTTTTACAGTACCAACCGTACCTACAGGCATAAATATAGGAGTTTCTATCTCTCCTCTGTCAGTTCTAATTACTCCGGCTCGTGCCTTTCCGTTTGTATCTGTTGAAACTAAATTAAAGGTTAGCATGGGCTAAAAAATTATGGGACGACAAAAATAACCAAAATAAACAGGAATGAAACAAGCATAGTTAAAAAATAACATTTTAATATAAAAGTCAATCAGCTATTTATCCATAAATTTATTGTTTCAACCAATATCAAATAAAAAAAATATTGTTTAATAGGCTATTTGTTTATTATTTTGTCTTAAATCAGCGAAAAGACAATGCTTGAAAAAATATACGCAATTCCATTGCCCCAATTAATAGTATATATTTCACTAATTATTTTAACCATAAGGTTTTTATACGACTTTATATTATTAATTACCATCGTCAAGAAACAAAAAAAATATACACAGGAAAAAAATGAAATACCTGTGTCAGTTATCATTTGCGCAAAAAATGAAGCTAATAATCTGCGTAATCATTTACCAATTATTTGCGAGCAAAACTATTCAAACTATGAGGTTATAGTTGTGAATGATGCCAGCGAAGATGATACACACAGGGTACTGATGGAGTTCGATCAAAAATACACACACTTCAGATATACACACATTCACAAAGACGATAAATTTGACCATGGTAAAAAGCTTGCCCTAACAGTGGGCGTTAAATCTGCTAAAAATGATTATTTACTACTTACCGATGCCGATTGCAAACCAAAAAGTAAAAGTTGGGTTAAAGAAATGGCCAATAGGCTTGCTCATAAAGAGATTGTATTAGGCTATGGCGGATATAATACTGAAAAAAGTTTACTAAACCGATTCATTAGATTTGACACCTTACAAATTGCAAGAAATTTTATGGGCTTTGCCCGCATTGGTATTCCTTACATGGGAGTGGGTAGGAATCTGGGTTGGCATCGCAAAGTGTATGATAAAGCAAAAGGATTTTCGTCTCACTATCACCTAAAATCAGGTGATGATGATCTTCTTGTTAACCAAATGGCAAATAGAAAAAATACCTTAGTTTGCCTGTCACCCACTTCACATACTCTATCTGTTCCAGAGAAAAAATTTAGCCATTGGTTTTTGCAAAAAAGAAGACATTTAACTGCAGGAGTAAAATATCGATTTATTCATAAAATAATTTTATCATTCGATAGTCTTTTGAAGCTAATTACATGGCCAATATTTGCAGTAGCATTAATCTTTGCACATGTATTTACGCCTTTTGTTTATATATTTGTTGGAACTTTTTTCCTATGGCATTTGTTTGCATGGAAAATGATTATGAATAAGTTGAAAGAAAAAGGTTTTTTACTTTTGATACCATTTTTCGAAGTATTTATTAGTATTTTGCCATTTATTATCTTGACAAAGAATTTTGTGCAACGGAAACAATCACAATGGAAGTAAATAACGAGTTTTCACCCAAAGCTAAGGAAGACCTCATACTGGTTAAGCGTGCGCAGCAGGGCGATGAACTTGCTTTTGCAGAGCTCCTTAAACGGTATAGAGACTCTATTTACTTTATGTTGCTCAAAATGGTAAACAATGCTGTAGATGCCGAGGATTTAACCATTGAAGCATTCGGTAAGGCATTTAAAAATATAGATAGATATAGCCCAAGCTATGCATTTAGCACATGGTTATTTAAAATTGCAAGTAACAACTGCATCGATTTTCTACGAAAGAATAAAGGTTCGGAATTTGCATTTCAGGCTAACTCCGAAGATATCTCTCAAACCGGAAACGGTGATAATAATCCGCATATCCAATTAGAATCAAGCAATCCAAAGCCAGATGAGTTAATGATGACACAAGAAAAATCTAAAACACTCAGAAGGTTGGTGAATGAACTAAAACCCCGGTATAAAAAACTGGTTGAATTGCGCTATTTCAAGGAATACTCATACGAAGAGATTGCTCAGGAAATTAATATTCCTTTAGGTACTGTTAAAGCTCAACTTTTTAGAGCTAGAGAATTACTTTTCAATATTTTAAAAGACAAACGACAAAACTTGTAGTGAATGGAAGAATTACTTCGCTATTTTCCCAAACTAGAAGCTGAAAAGCAAGAACAATTCAAACAACTTTACGATTTATATCTTGACTGGAACTCAAAAATCAATGTAATTTCAAGAAAAGATATTGAGCACCTGTACGTAAAGCATGTTTTGCATTCTTTAGCTATCTATAAATTTCTTCAATTCAAACCAGGAAGTCATATTTTAGATGTGGGCTCCGGTGGTGGATTTCCAGGTATACCATTGGCTATCATGCAACCAGAATGCGAGTTCAAACTCGTGGACTCCATTGGTAAAAAAATGAAAGTCGCAGCCAGCGTAGCAGAATCACTCGGATTGCAAAACGTAAAAACACAACAAATAAGAGCAGAAAACCTCAAAGAAAAATTTGACTTCATAGTTTCACGCGCTGTGATGCAGCTTCCAAAATTTGTTAAACTAACCATGAAGCTTTTATCTAAGCAGCAACAAAACGCCCTTCCTAATGGAATCATATACTTAAAAGGCGGCGATTTCACAGATGAAATAGATGAATTGGACTACTTGCATGTAGATACATTTGACATAACTGATTATTTTGAAGACGATTTCTTTGAAACTAAAAAAGTAGTCTATATCACACACTAATGTTTTACATTATCTCAAAACTAGTAGGTATATTTTTAACACCTTTAATCTGGATTATTTTAGGTGTAACTCTCAGCACTATTTTATTCATTAAAAAATCAAAGCATACAGGTAAAGCCCTAATTGCCACTTTAATAATTACATCATTTCTAACAAATCCATTCATTGCCAACAAGACCTTTCATTATTGGGAGAAAAAGTTTATCAAGGAGGCCAATAGTACTCCAAATCATTACGACATTGCCGTTGTCCTAAGTGGAATGGTAGCCTATGGAGAAAATCCCAGACAAACCAATTTTGGACAAAGCGTTGATCGAATATTAGAAGCAATCCGATTATTCCATGCTGGAAAAGTTTCACAAATATTAGTTACAGGGGGAAATGCATCGGTACACTATGTGCAGCCTCCCGAAGCTCAAATCTTATATCAATTCCTGATAGAAATGTCTATTCCCGATACTGCCATTATTATTGAAGCTAAAGCACGAAACACATATGAAAATGCAAGCTTTACCAGCAAACTCCTAAGAAAAAACAAATTAGACCAAAAAAAGCTATTACTTATAACCTCCGCATACCACATGCAACGTAGTATAGCTTGTTTTAAAAAACAAGGATTAGACATTACACCTCATCCGGTTGATTTCTATGTACCATTTGTAAAAACAGATATCGGAAACCTACTTTGGCCATCTAAAGATGCGCTAAACCAATGGGATATTTTATGGCATGAGTGGTTTGGAATAGCCTATTATAAATTGATGGGATACATTTAAATTAGCCATTAACTTTTAGCAAAAGACCAACAGCCAAGAACCAGCAAGTAAGATCAAAAGTTTACAACTCTGTATTTTGTGATTTGTAATTTGAAAATTTTACATCCATTTTTGATACATTTGCAATTCAAATAAAATTGATAAATAAGGAATTAAGCGTGAATTATCCGGAAAACATAGAAGAGAAGTTAGGATTTGACAATATTCGATCAAAACTAAAAACATATTGTCTAAGTGAATTGGGAAAAGAGCTGGTGGATCAGATGCGATTTAGTAACAATTATGCTTCTATACAACGCTGGATAACCCAAACCGACGAATATAAAAATTTGCTCAACGAAGACAAAGCTTTCCCGGTTGACAATTACCATGATTTACGACCAATGTTACTCAGGCTTAAACCTGAAGGAATGTTTCCTGAAACATCGGAAGTAGTAATGCTGCGAAAATCATTGCAAACCATGAAAGCCATAAATAAATGGTTTACAGGAGAGCTAAAAGATAAATACCCGGAACTAACCAAACTAGCAGATTCATTTCAAATTTTCCCATACCTCTTTGAACGCATTGATCGGGTTATTACAAGTAATGGACGAATAAAAGATAATGCTACTTCAGAACTAGCAGATATAAGAAGATTTCTCGACCAAGAACGTGGAAGAGTTTCCAAACAAATGAGTGCTATTTTAAAAGATGCACGTAAAAATGGTTATACCGATGAAGAGTCACAAATCGTCATTCGCGATGGCAGATTAATGTTACCGGTAAAAAGCTCTTTCAGACGAAAAATAAAGGGGATAATTCATGACGAGTCAGCTTCAGGTAAAACCGTTTACATTGAACCCCAACCTATTATTGAAATCAACAATGAAATCAGGGATGCTGAATACAGAGAAAAGCGCGAAATTATTAAAATACTAAAGGAACTTGCCGATGATATCCGGCCCTACATTGGAGACCTAATTTCATTTTATGACAAACTGGCAATTTTTGACTTTATTCGCGCTAAGGCAGTGCTCGCTCAAAGTATGAATGCCATTAAAATCCCTATAGATAATATTCCGGGAATGAGATATATAAAAGGCGTAAATCCATTGCTCCAAATGGCATTTAAAGGCACCCAAAGAAAAGTTATTCCAAATGATCTCATTCTTACAAAAGAAAACCGAATCCTACTGATTTCAGGGCCTAATGCCGGGGGTAAATCCGTAGCAATGAAAACTTCCGGATTATTACAGTATATGCTCCAATGTGGCCTTTTACTGCCCGTAGCACAAGATTCTGAAGCAGGTATATTCAAACAAATCCACATCGACATTGGTGACGACCAATCTATTGATAATGACTTAAGTACATACAGCTCGCATTTAATGCACATGAAGCATATGCTGAAAAAAGCTGATGCAGAAACCTTAATACTTGTGGATGAGTTTGGGAGTGGTACAGAACCACTCATTGGCGGTGCTATAGCTGAAGCAGTGTTAGAGAAATTTAGAAAGCTTGAACTTTTTGGAGTCATTACTACACATTACAGCAATCTGAAACACTATGCAGCCAATAGTGAGGGATTAACAAATGGAGCCATGCTTTTTGATTCAGCCAAAATTGAACCTATATACAAATTAGAAATTGGGAAACCAGGCAGCTCATTTGCCATTGAAATCTCGCATAAATCAGGCTTACCAATAGATGTTATTGATGACGCCCGACAAAGAGCAGGAACAGACCATGCTAATTTCGACAAGCATTTGCGAGAAATTATGCGCGACAAAAAATATTATGAAGAAAAAAGGTCTCAAATTAAGAAACAGGAAAAAGAACTGGAAAGGATACTTTCGCAACAGTCAAATGAGCTGGAAAAAACAAAGAAGATAAGAGATGAAATTATTTCTCAGGCTAAAAAAGAGGCTGAGACAATTTTAAATCAATCGAATAAACTTATCGAAAATACCATACGTGAAATCAGAGAGTCTCAAGCTGAAAAAGAAAAGACAAAAAATGTTCGAGAAACAATTGAAAAAGAAAAGCAATCAATTCAACAAAATCAAAATACTGACAGCGAAATAGATAAGCGAATAAAAGGACTCAAAAAAATAACAAAAAAACACAAGGTCGATATAGAAAATACTGAATCTAAAGAAACCAAAGAACCTGAATTGCAAATTGGTGACGCTGTAAGAATAAAGGGACAAGAATCCATTGGGGAAATTGTTGAAATCAATGATAAAAATGCTGTGGTAGCATTTGGCTCTTTTATGACTTCAGTAGCAAGAAATAAATTAGACAGAACAAGTAAGAAAGCTAGAAAAAAACAAGAAAAAAACGCTAACAATGCAACGTCTAAGTTGCTTCAGAAACAACAAGCCTTCAAACCGGGAATTGACTTACGTGGAAAATATGTAGATGAAGCATTACAACTAATAACTGACTATATTGACGAAGCCATTATGCTAAATGTAAACGAAGTTAAGATACTTCATGGCAAAGGAAATGGAATTCTTCGTAAAGCAATCAGAGAGTATTTAAGTACAATTCCTGAAATAACACTTTTTAAAGATGAGCATATAGAATTTGGAGGAGCAGGTATTACAGTAGTTCAATTCAAATAATTACATGTAAATTGTTCTTCCCTTATTTTCTGGCATTACTATCCAGAGAATAATATACACTAAAACGCCCGGAAACGCAGCACTCAAGATGCTAAGCAACAAATAGCCAAGCCTCACAATGGCTTTGTCCCAACCAAAGTATTCAGCTATGCCACCGCATACACCTGCAATCATTTGGTCATTCGATCGAAATAATCTTTTTCTCATAATGTTATCAATATGTTTATTAGTAGAAATGTATTGTAATTATGCTTATATTCATGCAAATTTATAATCAAAAAGAACTCCAAAACCTATTATTTGCTAAATTAAAAGATTTTTACTCGTAATTACAGCTATATCAACACTTTTCAGTGCATGTCAAAAAGACAAAGTTACTTTGCATTTAATTGAAACAACCGATGTTCATGGTCGTTTTTTTAATTATGACTTTGTTCAGGATACAATTCGAGCAGGTTCATTGTCCCAATTTGCAACTTACATAGATTCTTTGCGCAAAGCAGAAAGCAATATCATTCTGATGGATAATGGAGATATTATTCAGGGTGATCCTGCCATATATTACAGCAATTACATTGATACAAACAATACTAATTTACTCACGCACATATACAAAACTCTGCAATACGATGTTGCCACCATAGGCAATCATGATATTGAAGCCGGGCCTGCAGTTTACAATAAAATCAAAAAAGAATTAACTACTCCATGGTTAGGAGCCAATATAATTGAAACTGCTACTGGCAAACCAGCCTTTAAGCCTTTCCAAATAATTATAAAAGATGGCGTTAAAATAGCCATCTTGGGAATTACCACACCGGGTATTCCAAACTGGCTACCCGAAAAGCTTTATAAGGGATTAACTTTTAAAGGAATGGTTGAGACAGCTAAAAAATGGATGCCCATAATCAAAGAAGAAAAGCCTGACATAATTGTTGGACTTTTCCACGCAGGTCTCGATGCCAATTACGAAGACTTCGAAAATAATGACCCATTAAATCCAAATGCTACCCTCAACGTGGCCAAAGAAGTGCCCGGATTTAATGTAATATTCGCCGGACACGACCATCGGAAAGCTGTTAAAACAATTACTTCAAAAGAGGGAGATACTGTTTACGTTGTAAATGCAGGAAGTCATGGGAAATATGCTGGCAATGTGAAAATAGTTTTCGACAAAAAAACAAATTCAATTCATAAAATTGAGGCTCGACTTGATAATTTGCAAAGCATTGACGCAAATACAAAATTCAATCATAAATTTGAGAATTACATAAAAGAGGTTAAAGACTTTTTTAATCAACCTATTGCACATCTAAACACAAAACTTTGTCCACAAAAAGCACTCTTTGGGCCTTCGGAGTTCATGCAGTTTATTCACTAAGTTCAACTATATCAAACAAAAGCGGATATTTCACTATCGGCACCCCTGCAGATACACCATTGCATTGATACCGGAACACTTTATCGCAGTGATATTTTTGCACTATACCGATATGAAAACTATTTAGCTTCAATCAATATGACCATAGAAGAAGTTGATGCATATCTGGAATATGGCATAAAAGGATGGTTTAACACCATGACCAAACCATCGGATCAATTATTACGCTACAACGATAAAATGAGACTGGCTTATCCATATTACAATTTTAGTTCAGCCAAAGGGATCAATTACACTATAGATGTTACAGCTCCTCAAGGAGATAAAGTAACTATTACTTCTGTCAGAGGTAATTCAAATTTCAATTTAAAAGACACACTCCGAGTAGCAATAAACTCTTACCGAATGGTTGGAGGAGGAGGACATCTACCTAACGGAGTTCACATCAATAGAGATGAATTAGCTAAAAGAAGAGTGCAATTATCAGAACAACCCATTAAAAGCATTATGATGCAATACTTTAAGTTGAATCCAAATATAACAATCAAAAATGATAAAAATTGGAACTTAATTCCTTCAAAATGGGTTGTTAATGCGAAAGAAAAAGAAATTACAAATTTTTAAAAACCAAGAAAAAAGAATAAATTTATAGGCATGCTATCATTTATCCGCATATCAATCTTAGCTATACTCGCTAGTTTATTAAGTCCAGGCTTAATGTCCGGACAAAATATAGACAGCCTGTTAAATGTTGCAGATACAGCATCAGGGAAAAACTTTATAGAGGTAAATATAAAAATCTCGAAGTATTACTTCACACGCAATCCTGTTCTGGCACTAGAATATGCAAAAAAGCTGAAATCTTTATCACCGAAATATCTTAAAGATACAGCCACACAAATAAAAATCTTAAATACGATTGGAGACGCCCAATATTGGCTGGACGATATGGCCTCATCTCTTGATTATGGTTTACAAATACTACACTTACAAGAAAAGATAAATGATTCTCTGGGAATCGCGAAAACATTAAATAACATGGCTGTAATCTACAGTCAGCAAGGAAAACTGGAAAAAGCCCTCGATATTCTAAAAAAATCGCTAGAGATTAGAAAAAAATTAGGTGATGAAAAACTCATAGCGTCTAATTATAACAATTTAGGCCAAATCTATTATAAGCTTGATAGAGACTCCATTGCCATGGAATATTTCCAAAAAAGTGTTGCAATTCAAGAGAAATACAAAAACTACGAACTGCTTATTAATGGATATAATAATGTTGCTGTAATTTACATGAAAGAAAAAAAATACAGTGATGCCATATTCTATCTTACCAAATCTCTCAATATTACAGATTCACTTGAAATGATTCGCCAAAAACCTGTAATACTGACCAATCTAGGTGAAATATTTAATGAAACAGGTGAAATTACACAAGCGATTAACTGGTACAAGCAGTCGTTTAAAATTGCCAAAGAAATCAAGAACTTCAACATGCAATTAATTGTAGTTGAAAAACTTAAAGATATTTTCATTGAACAAGGAGAATTTAAAAAAGCGCTAAATTATAGTATGCTCATCAATGAGATTAAAGATACTATTAATCAACGCAATACAGACGACAAAATAGAACAGCTTTAATATGAGTACAATGCAAAAGAGCAAGAACTAAAAATCCAAAACCTTCAAACTTTAAACGAAGTTCAATCCTCAAAAAATCGTAGTCGAATAAACCTACTAGCTATACTTGCCCTACTGTCAATCGGAATAATTATACTATTAATAAGCAGATACACCCAACGATCAAGACACAATAAGCGCTTGCGTTACGAAGTAGAATACCGAACCAAATCATTAGTCCGTGAGATAAATGAAAGAAAACGCCTCCAAAACGAAAGTATTGAACTCAACAGTCGCTTTGCAAACATTTTCCATAATTCACCAATGGCTATTGTATCGTTATTTCCTGATGGAAAAATTCAGTTAGCCAATAAAGCATTCCTTAAAATTGTAGGACAAGAATCTAATAAGATTGAATCCGTCCTTATTTCCGATATAATCCAACATGAGCAGTTCAATTTAAAACTTAAAGAGGCTTTAAAAGGAACCAAACAATATTACGAGGGAGAAATAAAAGTTAATAATGATAAGCTACTTTTAATCAAGGCATATTTTAACTATTATGACCTACAAGAGCTTAATATTCAAGGTGTTTTTGTAACAATTGAAGACATCTCTCAACAACTTCAAGCTATTAAAGATGCAGAGCTAAGCAAAATGCAATTTGAAGAATTAGCAAATCAGTTACCTGAAATGTTAATTGAAACAGACCTTGAAGGCAACATTTTATTTGCTAACAAATTAGCCCTTGACAAATTTGGATTCACACTAGAAGATGTAGAAACTAACTTCTCCATTTTTAACCTCCTAGCTGATGAAGATCGCAAATTAATTATAAAGAGGTTCAAAGACTTTAAAGAACAGAAAAAGAACCAGTCCTCGAGGGAGTACAATGTTTTGACAAGAGATGGCAAGAGGTTTAGAATCATTATAAGTGTAAACGTGGTTTATTTGAATGGCATACCTCAAAAATTACGTGGCATATTAATAGACGTTAGTGAACGACGAAAGTATGAAGAGGAGATAATAAAAGCCAAAGAAAAAGCTATAGAAGCCGACAAGCTTAAATCAAAATTCCTTAAGAATCTTAGTCATGAGATTCGTACCCCTATGAATGGTATTCTGGGATTCTCAGAACTCATCAAAAATGAAGAGATGAGTGAAAAAGAGCGGAAAAGCTATATCGATTTTATAATCAATGCTTCAAATCAACTATTAAATATCATTGATGATGTAGTAAATATTTCCAGAATCGAATCAGGAGAAATAAAAATAACAGAGAACGAAGCATCTCTACAACAACTATTTAACAAACTGATGGTGTTCTTTCATGGCTACCTGATGAATAGAAACGATAAGGTTTCGCTGCGTCTAAAAAACAAAGCTGGTGAAATATTTGACAAGGTACTTATTGCAGAAAAACAAGTTCAGCATATACTCTCAAATCTGCTTTACAATGCCATTCGATTCACAAAAGAAGGTTATATTGAAATAGGAGTTGAAAAAATCAATAATCAACTTAGATTTTATGTAAAAGATACTGGAATTGGCATTTCTAATAAAGAACAGCAAAAAATATTTGATCGTTTTTATCAAGTAAACTCAGATGGCACAAAAAGCTATGGCGGTACAGGTCTTGGACTAACCATTGCAAAAGCTCTTGTTGAACTTTTAGGTGGAAGTATTAGTGTGAAATCTGAGTTGAATGTTGGTTCTGAATTCTATTTTACAATTCCTTACAAAGCTGTTAAGCCTAGCAATGTATCAGTATTCAATATTCCTGAGCGCAAAATAATGTATCCAGATTGGAGTAATTATACGCTACTTGTGGTTGAAGACGATTTAAATAATTATTTATTTCTGGAGCAACTGCTTAAGAAAACTAAAGCGAATTTACATCATGTTGTAAATGGAGAAGAGGCAGTTGACTATGTAAAAAACCACAGCGTTGACCTCATTTTAATGGATATAATGATGCCCATTATGAATGGTTATGAGGCCACAAAACAAATACGTAAATTCAATAAAGACATACCAATTTTAGCGCAAACGGCCAATGCCATGGTTGAAGACAAACAAAAGAGCCTAAACGCAGGATGTAATGATTACGTTTCAAAACCTGTCAATAAAAAGGTACTTCTAAACAAAATTGAATCCCTCCTAAATATTAGCTAAAGAATTACTATTTGATCTAACATTTGAAAATTACATTTTTTTAATACCTCCCGAATTTATTGTTAAAGCTAAAAAACCATTTTTTCTATTTACTGTTGAAAATAATATGAGCAAAACGCTGAAAAATATACTCCTCTATATCGAAGTTATTTTACTTTTTATAGGTACGCCTCTAGCCTACCTGTATGATTTTTTGCCGTTTCATAAAATAATACCTTTAGTAATTGGAGCTATTTATGCTATTCTGTTACTTCTGCTTGATAAAAAGTTTAATAAGAATGAGCTGGGTATGAATGGGTTCAAACTTTTTCGACCTATGCTTTTAAGAAGTATTGGTGTCCTTATTGTATTAACAATTGCAACCTATCTAATAATTCCTGAGTATCTATTTTACCTTCCTAAAAAAATGACCTGGCTATGGGTAATAATAATGTTGATGTATCCAGTTTGGTCAGTTATTCCGCAAGAACTAATTTATAGGACTTTCTTCTTTTATCGATACAAAACCTTATTTCCAAATTCCGTTTCAATGATAATGGCTAGTTCAATCACATTTAGCTTTATGCATATTATTTTTGAAAATTGGGTAGCCATAATTTTTAGTCTAATTGCAGGAGTAATACTTTCAATCGTTTATTATAGACACAAATCTTTATTGGGAATTAGCATTGAACATGCCATTTATGGAAACCTTGTTTTTACAACAGGATTAGGTACGTTTTTCTATATTAATTGAAAATTATATTTTTCTAATAACCATCAAACCATCACGAAAAGGGAAAATCACATTTTGAACCCTATTGTCGTTCTGAACCATTTCATTAAAACTTAGAACGCCCAATGTATATTCATCTGGATGATCGTTATCTTCTATTACCTTTCCACTCCACAATATATTATCGGCAATTAAATAGCCGCCTTGCCTTACATGCGGTAAAACCAATTCGTAATACTCAGGGTATTGACGTTTGTCGCCATCAATAAATACTAAATCAAATTCTATATTGTTGTTTTTCAACAACTCACGAGCATCCTGAATTCGATAATCAATTTGATTTGCCCTTTGACTTCGATCGAGAAAACTCCTTGTAAACGTTTCGATCTCATCATTTACATCACAAGTAATCAAACGCCCACCTTCTCTCAAGCCCTCTGACAAACATATAGTTGAATACCCAGTATAGGTCCCAATTTCCAGGATATTTTGGGGATTGATCATATTGCTGATCATAGAAAGCACTCTACCTTGAATGTGTCCGGAAAGCATTCGTGGACGTAATATTTTAAGGTGTGTTTGCCTGTCAAGTTCTTTAAGCAATTCATTTTCAGGCTCACTATGAGCCTTAATATAATCATCAAGTTTGTCAAAATCGTTATTGAACATTACTTGTAAATTAATGTGCTAAATAAATCTTGTTTAAAAATCTCATTACTGACCTCCAATACCTCCTCGGCTGTAATCCGCTCTATCCGGTCAATCGTCTCTTTTATAGTATCAGAAGTATTAAAGAATAGCATATTTTTACCCATTGCCAACATCATATTGCTATAATTCTCTGACGCAATGGCTATTTGCCCCATCAGCTGATTTCTGGCTCTAGACATTTGTAGTGTTCCGGCTTTTTGCTCCCGCAGTTTTTTAAGCTCTTTTTGAATACTTGCCAACGCTCTGTCTACTTTAGCTTTATCAGTACCAAAATAAATACCCAACACACCGGAATCTGAATATGCAGTATAAAAGGATTCAACATGGTAAACCAACCCTTTCTTTTCCCTAAGTTCAAGATTCAATCGGGTATTCATTGCAGGTCCGGCAAGCATATTAGTTATCAATCTTAAAATATAGCGTTTTGGATGCGCATGATGGTAAGCCTCAATACCTGTAATGCAGTGTGCCTGATTAGTCCTCTTTTTCATCACCTTATCAAAAACTTCAGTGGATAAAACCTCCTCACGCTTTTCTTGCCTGAATGAAGCCGGGTGAGCATTAAAATATTGCTCCCCCCATCTGACCAACATTTCTGGTTTAATATTACCCACTGATGTAATTACAATTTGGTCAGTATTATACATTCTTTGCCTAAAGTCTCGAATATTCTGCCTTGAAATAGCTTTTACAGACTTTGGAGTTCCCAAAATATTACGACCAATGGGGTGTTTGGCATAAAACAGCTCTTCGAAATCATCAAAAATTAATTCCGACGGACTGTCTTTATACATTTGAATCTCTTCTAGCACAACATCTTTCTCTTTTTCAATCTCCTTCTCCGGATAAATTGCATTAAATGTAATATCTGAGAGTAATTCTAATGTGCGTTTATAATGACGATTCAAAAATGAAGTATAGAAACAAGTTAGCTCTTTTGTGGTATAAGCATCAATTTCTCCTCCTACATCCTCGATGCGTCCAATAATATGGAAGGCCTTACGGTTTTTAGTCCCCTTAAAAGCCATATGCTCCAATAAATGAGCCATACCATGCTCATTCTTTAGCTCATCACGGGTTCCTGTATTAATAACAACACCACAATGCGCTACCGATGAAGATGATGGCAAATGTATCAGTCTCACTCCATTTGAGAACTGATGAGTAAAAAATGTCGACTTCACTAAATTCATGGGTGCAAAAATAATGTATTCAGTCGGTTACGCAATTCAATTTAGAATATTCAATTGAAGAAATTTTATCATTGCAGAAACTATTCTTTTTAGAACACGGATTAGACAGATTAATTATATCAGCTAAAACCTGGATCATTTCATAGATAGTGGCATTCTCTAAAATGACAATATTAATTTACTTGTTAAACAGATATCTTCGATAAACAGATTTTCGCTGATAATCCGTGAAAATCTGTTTTGCAAAGCAATCTTAATCTCTAAGATAATAATATCAGGATATCAAAAAACGCCTTTGTTTAATGCCGATAAGGCTTAGCATTTTATAATCCGTTTTATCCGCGTTCAAATAAATATTTAAAAAGATTCTCAATTATAATTTACTAGCAAATACAAATTTCACAACCTAATATCAAGTGAATTGTTATGATTGTAGACAAAATTATTATGACACAAACAGATACCATTACAACGTGCCTCTCTTGCGGCTCAGATAAGCTAAATCAATTAACAACTTCATCAGCTCAAATGCATGATACAGATGAAAAATTTCACTTTGTTCAGTGTGAATCATGTAATTTAGTAATGCTTAATCCAAGAGTTAAAGAAACCGAATTACATCAATACTATACGGATTACTATTTACCTTTTCGTGGTCCATCTGCATGGGGAAAATATGCGCCACTTGTAACTAAAAACTTAAATAAAACAGATAAAAAAAGGGTGACCATTTCTGTAAAAGCAGCTCAATTAAATACAAACAGCCGCGTTCTTGATGTTGGTTGTGGTAAACCAACCTATTTAAAGCTTTTGCAAGAAAAAACAGGCGCCTATTGTAAAGGCATTGATTTTAGTAATGAAGGATGGAAAAACGAACCAGAAGAATATTCGAATCTGGATTTAGAAGTAGCTGAATTCAATCAATTCAAATCCGAAAAGCCATTTGACCTCATAACCATGTGGCATTATCTTGAACACGACTATCATCCAATAGAAACATTGAAACAAATGAAGCATGTGTCACATGAAAATACCAGAATGCTTATTGAGGTACCCAACTATAATTCATGGACACGCAGGGCACAAAAATCCCATTGGGAAGGCTATCATACACCCAGACACACTGCTATTTATGAGCCAAAAACCATTGCAAAGCTACTTGAAAATGCAGGATGGAAAGCTGAATGTATTAAGCCATATGGCACACTTGATCCTTATCCGTTATACTGGATGGGGCAACAAGAGAAGAAAGGCATCGACTGGAGTCAATCCATGGAATCGAAATTTATCGGGTTTGTGGCAGGTATGATATGGACTTCGCCGATTTTCATGCTCAAAAAATGGTTTCCAGCTGGCATAATGACAATTGTGGCGAAACCAATCTAAAGATTAAAGAAAAAAACAAAAAGGAAAAATATAGAAAACTAAAACGGCAGCAATTTCTTACCTTGCCATGTTCCAATCGATTTATATGGTCTGAAACGAGCAAATAGCTCTTCGGAATACCAATTCAGTTCTCGGGTTTTCTTAACTACCTTCATGTGCTCGTGGTTATTATAGGCATAGGCCAACATCGATTTTTCATCTTTCCACAAACTAAATGTTGCCATTTGTTTAATGGGCCACTCACCTACTCCTTTTGCATAAACCAAACCATCATATTTCTCAAGGGTTTTACTGGTTCCTGGTACGTAGCGCCAAAACCGAATCAAGTGTTTTGTAGCAATAGTTGCACGTGTAACTACGGCTGTATAATCGCCGGGAACATCAGCATCTGGTTTGAATGGATTTTGCTTCGACCATAAGCCATGTGACTTTATAGGATGCATATAAACCGTGAATTGCTCAATACTCTTTTTGCGATACAACTTAAACAATTCACCATTATCTAAAAAATCATTTGCTTGTTCTTCGCTTTCCCATACATTCAATAATGCATATGTACTAAAATCAGCAGAAACTTTAAACCCATTTCCTGATCCTGTCCCCATCAATTTATAAAACTTAAGGCCACTAATATTTTTAAGATATTTATGAGCAAACTGCATCATTGTGAAAGCCCAAAATTTATTAGGAAAGCCCTTATATTTCAAAAGGGTCATTGTAACAATTGGTGATTGCATAAAGAATTATGTTAAGCATTTCAATTACATTAACAAATGTATTATGGAAATGTTAATCAAGCAGTATAAAATCAAATTTCTTTTATAGAAATATACATTGAAATGGAAATGCTTCAATTTTAACAATTTGTTTCAAAAAATTATATGCGGATCTCATCGATACGTTCAAAAAAATTGTTATGTTTGTCTCGATAAAGGAATTACATATCCGTAATTCGTTATAAGAATAGAATATTAACCTAAAAATTATAGTATGAAAAAGTTACTTTTTATTGTTGCTATTGCAGGCATTTTTGCAGCATGTACTTCAGCTAACAGTCAGGATTGTAGTAAAGAAGACAAAGCTAAAACTGAAATGACAGAAAAGAAATCTGATTGTGCAACCAAAGAAGCAAAATCAGACTGCGATACAAAAGAGAAAAAATCTGATTGCTGTGATTCAAAGAAAGAAACCAAATCAGATTGTGATACTAAAAAAACCAGTGAAGCAAAAGAAGCTAAGTCAGGTTGTGGAGCTAAAGAAAAAGCAGATTGTGCAGGAAACTCAGTACATACTCCTTGCTAATCTTTCCTAAAGAAATACAAAAAGCCTGTTCGAAATTCCGAACAGGCTTTCTTTTTTCTTATCATTTGGCTTCTACTTCACAAATGTCAATGCTTTATCTATGGCATTCTGAATACCTTCGGGATCTTTTCCACCAGCTGATGCAAAGAATGGCTGGCCACCACCGCCACCTTTCATCTCTTTAGCAGCTTCGCGAATGATATTTCCCGCATGCAATCCTTTATCTTTTACAAGATTATCGGAAATCATAATACTTAAATTGGCTTTGCCATTTACACCTGCTCCAAGCACAAGGTATAGATTTTCCACTTCGTTTTTCAATTGAAATGCCAGGTCTTTCAGACTTCCAGCATCATCTACTTCCACTTTTGAAGCAATTACATTTATACCATTAATCTCTTGTTTCAATTTAAGCAATTCATCCTTTAAGCCCATGGCCTTTTGTTTAGACATTTGCTCCATTTCTTTTTGCAGCTTAGTGTTTTCAGCATGCATTTTCTCCACAGCCTTGGCAATATCTTTCTGATTATTAAACAATTCAGCAATTGCACTCAGCTCATGCTGCTGCTTGCGAACTATTTCCATGGCTTTCTTTCCTGTAATGGCTTCAATACGACGAATACCTGCAGCAATTGATGTTTCAACAGTTACAATTAATAATCCAATTTTACCAGTTGCAGAAGCGTGTGTTCCTCCACACAATTCAACAGAATCACCAAACTGAATAACCCTCACACTATCGCCATATTTCTCACCAAACAGAGCCATCGCTCCCATTTTTTGAGCATCATCCATAGCCACATCTCGATGCTCATCCAATGGAATATTTTGTCTTATTATATCATTTACAATATCCTCAACAGCCTCTATTTCTTCACGTGTCATTTTTTCAAAGTGTGAAAAATCGAAACGAAAACGATCTGGCTCAACCAACGATCCCTTTTGTTCCACATGGTCGCCCAAAACTTTTCGCAAAGCAAAATGCAACAAGTGTGTAGCGCTATGATTTGCTTCCGTCATACGGCGCTTACTATCACTAACAACCAAATTCATTTCACCTTCCAATTTTTCAGGTATCTCTTTCGTATAATGAATAATCAGGTTGTTCTCTTTTTGTGTATCGAAAATACTTACCTTCTTTCCATCAACTTCAATATAACCCGTATCTCCTACCTGGCCACCAGATTCGGCATAAAATGGAGTTTCTTCAAATACTAATTGATAAATATCTTTACCCTTCACTTTTGCTGTTCTATATCTTAAAAGTGATGTTTTACAAGAAGTTTTTTCATATCCAACAAACAAATCACCTTTTCCAGCTTTCACTTCTACCCAATCTTTTGTCTCTACTTTTGATGCCGTACGAGAACGATCTTTTTGCTTTTTCATTTCAGCTTCAAACCCTTCTTCATCAATTTTTAGATTATTCTCTTTGGCAATTAGAGCCGTTAAATCTGTTGGGAAACCAAAAGTATCATATAATTCAAAAACCGACTTTCCATCAATTACCTGCTCGTTGGATTTTCTCATGACAGCCATTTTCTTATCTAATAAAGAAATACCTGTCTCAAGTGTTCTTAAGAAAGCTTGCTCCTCTTCGTGAATCACTTTGGTAACAATATCTTGCTGTGCCTTTAATTCTGCAAATGCTTCACCCATCTCAGTCACTAAAGTATCAACCAGTTTGCTAATAAATGGCTCGCTTTGATTTAAGAAAGTATAAGCATATCGCACGGCACGACGGAGTATCCGGCGAATTACATATCCGGCTTTATTATTTGAAGGTAACTGACCATCAGCTATGGCAAAAGCAACAGCGCGCAAGTGATCAGCAACTACTCGCATAGCAATATCTACTTTTTCATCTTTGCCATACTCTATATTTGATAAAGTAGCTATTTTTTGGATAATAGGTTGAAAAACATCAGTGTCGTAGTTTGAAGTTTTTCCTTGCAAAGCCATACACAACCTCTCAAAACCCATTCCTGTATCGACATGCTTCGCAGGAAGTGGATCTAATTTACCATTATCTCTGCGATTAAATTGCATAAATACAAGGTTCCAAATTTCAATCACCTGTGGGTGATCCATATTGATCAGTTCAACTGCATCTTTTGCTTTACGTTCTTCTTCGCTTCTAAGGTCAATATGTATTTCGGAACAGGGACCACAAGGACCACTGGCACCCATTTCCCAAAAATTATCTTTTTTAGAACCGTTTAAAATATGTGATTCTGGCAAATGCTGATTCCAATAACTAGCAGCCTCATCATCACGAGCAAGGTTATCTTCCTTATCTCCTTCAAAAACTGTTGCATATAGACGGCTTTTGTCTAATTTGAATACATCCGTAAGCAGTTCCCAGGCCCAGTCTATAGCTTCCTTCTTAAAATAATCCCCAAACGACCAGTTACCCAGCATTTCAAACATTGTATGGTGATATGTATCGTGACCAACCTCCTCTAAATCATTGTGTTTACCAGAAACACGCAAACACTTTTGAGAGTTCGCCACACGAGGAAATTTCACCTCTTTTTGCCCCAAAAAAAGCTCTTTAAACTGATTCATTCCTGCATTAACAAACATCAATGTAGGATCATTCTTCACTACCATAGGCGCAGAATCAACAACTTCGTGTTGTTTTGAATTAAAGAAATCTTTAAACGCCTGCCTTATTTCATTAGCCTTCATAATTTTTATGCTGCTTTATTGATTTAGAATTAATTAAATGTTGTATTTTTAAGCAATTTCGTATAATTTTGCACAGTACAATTTGAGCACAAAGTAAATAAAAAAATGCCAAAATCAAGATATAGGTTTAATCCCGATACACTTCATTACGAAAAAATTGAACTCTCTATTAAAGAGCGCATAATTCAAGCTTTACCGCGTATTTTTGCTGTAATGATTATCACAACATTTATCATTTTCTTACTTTCCGATTTTATTGACACTCCGCAAGAGATGAGATTAAAAAGAGAAAATGAACAGTTGAAAATTCATTATGAACTGCTAAACAAAAGAATGTCGCAAGCAGAAAATGCCCTTAACGATATTCAACGCCGTGATGAGAACATTTATCGTATCATTTTTGAATCTGAACCATTCGCTTATGACAGAGCTCCTGGTATTGGCGGTATTGACAAATACAAAAACATTGATCTTAATTTAATCGCCGAAACGTCTGAAAAGCTAGACGCTTTAAGCACCCGCATGGTCGTTCAGTCCAAATCATATGATGAAATAATTGAGTTGGCTCGTAGTAAAAAGAGATTTTTTAAATCTGTGCCTGCTATCAGTCCAATTTCTGACAGAAATTTAAAGCACTTTGCTTCAGGATTCGGATACCGTATACATCCTATCTACAAAACTCGGAAAATGCATACCGGTATTGACCTTTCTGCGCCACGAGGAGCTGCTGTTTATGCCACAGGAGATGGCAAAGTAGTAAAAGCAGGTAAATCAACTGGTGGTTATGGAAATATGATCATAATAGACCATGGATTTGGATACAAAAGCTTATATGCTCACTTGCATACTGTTGGTGTTTCTAAAGGTCAGGAAATAAAACGTGGTGAAAAAATTGGTACAGTAGGTAACACTGGGCGTAGTATTGCTCCTCATTTGCATTACGAAGTACGTTTCCACGATAAACCTGTTGACCCGGTAAACTATTACTTCAACGATCTTACTCCTGAAGAGTATGAACAAATGATCAACATTTCATTAAATAGTGGTCAATCATTCGATTAACAAAAAAGTACAACTCACATGCACAAGTTTATTATTTTAGCGATCACTTTAAGTATCGCACTTTCTTCTATTGCACAGGATAAAAAAGTAATTCGCACAAAAATTGGCAATGTTTCAGAACCCGTAACTGCTGAAGTAAAACTTACTCTTTCTGAAAGATTCCAGCATGTTTCATCCTACACAAAAAGCGAACACGATCATTTTGACAAATCGGTGTATTCACCCAAATCCGTTCAAATTTTAGAAAAGAAAGATAAATTTTATGTAAATAGCCTTGAGGGATTTAGCACAGGAGTTTACAAATTATCAGAAATGAAGCAATCAAAAGTAATTCATCATCATTTCAATGCTCAAAATGCCAACCTATTTTTGGACACTTTTGCTTTTGATTACCAATTCACAACTAAAAAAAGCAGCTACAATATTTTCAAAGGAAAACCTGTTGAAGGTTGCTTCACGCACAATGGCAAATACCTTTGGGTAACTTATTACCGCAGAAGCTTCGATCGCAATGCAATTGATCCTTCGGCTGTGGCTATCATCGACACCGATAAAGATGAAATAGTTCGTGTAATGCCAACCGGCGTATTGCCTAAAATGATTGCTGCTTCGCCGGATAACAAATATGTAGCTGTTACACATTGGGGTGACAATACTATTGGTCTCATCAATATTGATTCAGAAAATCCAGCTGATTTTAAATATGTAAAACACCTTATAGTTAATAAAAGAATCTTCCCTGATTATTCCTCAGATAAAAAAGTTGATCGTGATCACGGATGTGGATATTGCTTAAGAGGAACAGTTTTTACTCCTGACAGTAAATTTCTTCTTGTAGCTCGCATGGGTGGAGGTGGAATTGCTGTATTTGATGTGGAACAAAAAAAATACATCAAGACAGTTTTCGGCATGCATCGTAACTTGCGTCACCTTGTAATCAGCAATAATTTCATATACACAGGTACAAATGTGGCTGGTTTCATAGACAAAGTGAACTTAGACGAATTCATTGAATTTGTGCTTCATGGTGAAGGTTCAACATTAGATACATGGGAAAGTGTATATATAGGTGTTGGGGTTCGCACAGTTGTAACATCTACTGATGGGAAATATATATTTGGTGCTGTTAATAATATGAGTAAAGTCGTTGTAGTACGTACACGCGACATGAAAAAAATTGCTGAGATTGATGCAGACTCTTTCCCTGTTGGAATGGACATCAATGACAGTGGAGACAAACTCATTGTTACATCTCAAGGAAAGTCAAAATATGGAGGGGGAAACTCAGTTATGGTATTTGATGTTGAATATTTGAAATGATTTCTTTAAATTTACCACATGCCATATAAAGAACCAAAAATAGAAAAGCTATATTATTCGATGGGCGAAGTTGCAGAAATGT
Organism: Salinivirgaceae bacterium; assembly: GCA_002869335.1. GTDB lineage: Bacteria > Bacteroidota > Bacteroidia > Bacteroidales > Salinivirgaceae > Salinivirga. Next base: position 21,725 of record PKTE01000025.1, read on the forward strand.
TTGATATCAATGCATCTACCATTCGTTATTGGGAAAAGCATTTCAAACACCTTAAACCCAAAAAAAATAATAAAGGCAACAGGCAATTTACCACCAAAGATATTGGTGATTTAAAGCTGATTTACCATCTTCTGAAAGAAAGAGGCCTTACAATTAAAGGTGCGCAGGCCAAAATAAAAGAAAATAAAGAAGATGTGGTTGACAATGCATCTATCGTTGACAGACTGCAAAAAATCCGTCAAATGCTCAGCGATATGAAAGAAGATTTGGAGTAAATTAAATAATAAATAATATAGTCTTATAGTTAAATATGTAAGAAAATTGAAGAAAATTGTTTGATTCAAAAAAATAAATCTTAGATTTGACACTGAAATGAAGCAAAACATGTACACATATTATTGGTCGTTTTTTACATTCTGCATAGAATAGGCGGGCAATATGTGCATTAATATAAAAAATATAACCCCGCCAAAAGCGGGGTTTTTTAGTTTAAAAAATATGACAAACACAGTTAAATACTTTTTCTTTTTCTTCTTCTGGTACTTTTATTATGGAAGCACCCGGGATAACTTTGTATTTAACTGAAAAGATTAAATGAATAAAAACAAAGGCGTCCCGGATAAAATGGGACGCCTTTTTTTATTAAAATGATATGGTAAAAAAAGTAGCTATACAAGGTATTAGAGGAGCTTTTCACGAGGAAGCAGCAGTACAGTTTTTTAACGAACAAATAGATATTGTGCCGGCGTTGACTTTCGATGAATTAATTCAATCAGTGATTGACAATAATTCTAACCTGGGAATAATGGCCATTGAAAACTCCATAAGTGGAACAATTCATACAAATTTGGAATTAATTCGCAATTCTGAACTATCCATTATTGGTGAAACCTACATAAGAATTCAGCAAAACTTTGCCATTCATCCCGATGCAAAACTTGAGAATATTAGGAAAGTTAAATCTCACTTTATGGCTTTAAATCAATGTCGCAAATACTTCCGACAATTTCCAGATATTGCCTTGGTGGAGTCAAAAGACACTGCTCTAAGCATGCGCGAAATTGCTGATGAAACTTTGCTTGACATTGGCGCCATTGGAAGTATGACAGCTATTGAACATTATGGATTACAACTTATTGATGCCAGCATAGAAACCAATAAAAATAATTACACACGTTTTGTAATACTATCAAAAAAGTCAGAAAACAACACTGAAATAAATAAGGCTTCCTTATCAATTGTGCTTCCGCACAAAGCAGGAAGCTTATCAAAAGTACTAAGCCTGATCTCATTCTATGGTTTCGATTTAACTAAAATTGAATCTACTCCAATTTTAGGAAAGCCATGGAGCTACAGATTTTATATAGACATAAAATTCAATGACAAAGAAATCTTTGATAACATAATTACAAGCCTAAAACCTTTAGTTGAAGAGATTAAAGTTTTAGGAATTTTTACAGATGGAATGCAATCATTTAATCAAATACACATGAGCTATGCAAATTAAAGCAGCAGATCGTTTAAAAAATGTTTCAGAGTATTACTTCTCTCAAAAATTAGCTGAAGTAAGAAAACTCAATGAGCAAGGACACGAAATTATCAATCTGGGAATCGGAAACCCCGATTTACCTGTAAGTGAGAAAGTTGTAAGTAAACTAAATAGTATTTCGCAAGACAGTAAAAGTCATTACTATCAACCTTACAAAGGAACTGCTGGATTAAGATCTGCTTTTAGCCAATGGTATAAAAAAATGTATGAAGTTGATCTTGATTCAACAAAAGAAATATTACCCCTTGCTGGATCAAAAGAGGGAATCATGCTTATAACTATGGCTTTTGTAAATCCGGGTGATACAATTCTAATACCGAATCCAGGTTACCCCGCATACGAATCAGTGGCCAATTTATTAGGGGCAAAAGTTGTAAGATACAACCTAAACGCTCATAATAATTGGCAGCCCAACTTTGATGAATTGAACAAACTTGATTTAACCAGCTGCAAATTGATGTGGGTAAATTACCCCAATATGCCAACCGGAGCAAAAGCTACGAAAGAACTTTTTAAACAGCTGGTAAATTTTGGACTGAACAATGAAATACTGATTTGTAATGATAACCCTTACAGTCATATTTTAAATAATAAGCCACTAAGTATAATGAATGAGAATCGAGCTAAAGATACCTGTTTGGAATTGAATTCACTTAGCAAATCGCACAATATGCAGGGATTTCGCGTGGGAATGGTAGGTGGCCATGAGCAACTAATCCAGGCTCTTTTACAAGTGAAAAGCAATTATGATTCGGGAATGTATCTTCCAGTGCAAGAAGCTGCAATTGAAGCTTTATCATTAAATAAATCGTGGTACGAAAAAAATAATCAGATCTATCAGGAAAGAAAAGATTTGCTACGAAATATTTTATCTAATCTAGGTCTTTCATTTGATCCAGATTCACAGGGAATGTTTGTGTGGAGCGAAATTCCAAAAAGTTTTAAAGATGCTTTCGAATACTCCGACCATATTTTGAATAAATACAGAGTGTTTGCTGCACCAGGAGCTATATTTGGGTCAAACGGAAACAGATATATCCGCTTTTCGCTATGCAGTAGCATGAATCAAATTAAAGAGTTTGGTAATAGAATTAAAAAATTGAAGAAAATAGCAGTATGATTATACAGGTAATCGGTCTGGGACTTATTGGGGGCTCAATGGCCCTGGACTTAAAAAAGAGATGATTTGCCGAAAAAATTATCGGATCAGATATTGATGAGTTGCATAAAGAAGCAGCCTTACGACTTGGAATTGTTGATGAAGCTGAAGATACGTTTAGTGCAATTGAAAAAGCAGACCTGGTTATACTGGCTGTACCGGTTGATACCACACTGAATTTATTGCCAAAAGTATTAGATGCAGTTACTCATCAAATAGTTATTGATGTGTGCAGTACCAAAGGCAACTTAGGAGAACGAATTAAATATCACCATAACCGAAAAAATTATGTAGGCACACACCCCATGGCAGGTACGGAATTTAGCGGACCATGGGCAGCCATGTCAGGGCTTTTTGACGGTAGAGCAGTAATTTTAAGTGATGTAGAAGACGCATCACAAGAAGCCGTAGAGAAAGTAAAAGAACTTTACGAATGCTTGAATATGCGACCACTTTTCATGAACTCATATAACCACGATGTCCATGCAGCATATGTTTCACATATTTCGCACTTAAGTTAAATGGCATTGGCTCTAACAGTACTTGAGAAAGAAAAGAACGAAAAAAACATATTAGATCTCGCTAGTGGAGGATTCGATTCTACAGTAAGGCTTGCTAAAAGTCCGGCTAGCATGTGGACACCAATTTTTGCTCAAAATTCAGAAAATGTAATATCTGTTTTGGATACCTACATCGAAAAACTAGAAGCTTTTAAACATGCCATAAAAGAGAAAGATAAACCCAAAATCTCATCATTAATCAACGATTCAAATAAAATTAAACGCGTTTTAAAAAGATAGAAAAATGGAAACAAAAATGAAAATACAACCTATATCAGAATGGGGAATACAAAACACAGATAAACCTTTAGTAATCTCCGGTCCTTGCAGTGCGGAAACGGAGGATCAGGTCATAAAAACAGCCACAAGTCTGGCCCAGAATGGCATACAGATTTACCGTGCAGGAATTTGGAAACCCCGTACACGGCCTGGTTCATTCGAAGGAATTGGCCAGGAAGGATTACCCTGGTTAAACCGTGTGCAAAAAGAATTTAATATGCTAGTAGCCATTGAAGTGGCCAATGCAGCTCATGCTAAAATGGCATTAGAGGCAGGAATTGATATACTTTGGATAGGTGCACGCACCTCTGCCAATCCATTTGCGATACAGGAAATAGCAGATGCTATTGAAGGTACAGACATTCCGGTATTAATAAAAAACCCTGTTAATCCAGATACAGATTTATGGTTGGGTGCTATTGAGCGCATTTACAAGGCCGGAATCACAAAAATTGGAGCTATACACAGAGGGTTTAGTAGCTACGATCATACCATTTATAGAAATGTACCACAATGGGAAATTCCAATTGAGTTAAAAAGTAAATTACCATGTATTCCTTTGATTTGCGATCCCAGCCACATAGCTGGCAAACGTGAACTTTTACAGAGTATTTCGCAAAAAGCAATGGACCTCGACTTCGATGGATTAATGATTGAATCGCACTGTGATCCGGATAATGCATGGAGTGACGCCAAACAACAAATCACACCCGAAAGCCTGGACGTGATGTTAGAAACCCTTGTAATTAGAAAAATGCAACCCGAAGGTGTTTCGCTAAACACATTGGAAGATTTACGTTTCAGAATCGACCAACTGGATAATGACATGCTTGATATAGTTGAAAAACGGATGCAAATAGCAGAAGAGATTGGTGAGTACAAACGAAATTCAAATATGACCATTTTGCAGCAAACTCGTTGGGAAGAAATTCTTGAAAAGAACATTGCCAAAGGTAAAAAGCGAAAGTTAAGCGCAAATTTTATTTTAAAAATGTTCAAGGCCATTCACCAGGAATCAATCAATAAGCAAACTGAAGTTATGAACAGGAAGGCGGAGGTAAAGGAGGCGGTGAAGGTAAATTAAAACTTGATTCGAAGACGTCATTGAGAGAACCAAAAATTTATAAATTTAGTAATGCTGAATAATGCTAAACTTCTCTGCTAGCGCAAGTATCGCTTGTGTCACCTTTCATAGTAAAGATTTCTCGCCACGCTCGCTACGATAATAATATACCACGAACGCAACGCATTCCTACGTTGCGAGCGTTGCGCATTCGTAGCGATCGTTGCGTGAAATAATATCCGATAACGACGAAGCAATGACGTTTTCAAATAACCGAATCAACAAATCACCAAATAAACAACCTAGAGGCCCACGAATTTCTTACATTTATAGTTTCAAATTAGAACACATGAACACATTTGGCAGAATATTTCGCATACATATTTTTGGAGAATCACATGGCACTTCCGTTGGTGTAACCATTGACGGTTGTCCACCGGGAATTCCATTAAATGAAAGTGATTTCAACAAAGACCTTGAACGACGTAAAAGCGGCGCAAAAGGAACGACTCCACGCACTGAGTCAGACAAACCCGAAATAATCAGCGGTTGGTTTGACGGACATACAACAGGAGCTCCACTGACAACCATTTTCAGAAATGAGAACACTCGATCTAAAGACTATTCTGCCCTCAAAAAAACACCCCGCCCTGGTCATGCCGATTTTGTAGCACAACAGAAATACAAAGGCTTTGCTGATTACCGTGGTGGAGGACACTTTTCGGGACGACTCACCTTGGGATTGGTTAGTGCCGGGGTTGTGGCCAAAAAAGTACTGGAAAACATCACGATTGAAGCCAAATTAATTGAAGCAGGTGGTAAATCAGATATTGAAAAAGCCATTGACGAGGCTATTGAAACCAACGATTCCATTGGCGGTGTGATAGAATGCAAAGTAAACGGACTACCTGTCGGTTTGGGCGAGCCCTTTTTCGATAGCGTAGAATCAATGATAAGCCATATCACATTTGCCATTCCGGCCATTAAAGGTATTGAGTTTGGCTCAGGATTTAAAGCTCCAAAAATGACTGGCCGTGAGCACAACGATGACATTCTGGATGAAAACGGGAAAACCTCCACAAATAATGCCGGCGGTATCAATGGTGGCATCACAAACGGGAATGAACTCATATTCAGAGTAGCAGTAAAACCGACAAGCAGTATTTCCACTGAACAAGAAACTTACAATTTCGAAAAACAAGAAGTTGAAATACTTAAAATCGAAGGGCGTCACGATCGTTGTATTGCACTAAGAGTACCTCCTGTTTTAGAGGCTGCGGCAGCAATTGCGCTGGCTGATTTAATGCTAATACGAAAAGCATATTTATAAAACTACTTGAAAAACAATACTTTCCCACATAACAACTATAACTTTCTGAGGCTTGGAGGGTTATAAGGCTTTTTATTTTCATTTTTTTACCGTAAATTGAACTGGATATTGATTTTTTAATGTTTATTTGCAATCCATTTTTTAATACATATTTCTATCAATTACGTGAATGAAAAACACATATTTTGACCTCATTGAGCAAAGTTTTTACTTTCCACAAGAGGGTTTTGATTTAAGGGATGACAGCCTTACATTCCATGGTGTTTCGTTAAAATACCTGATAAAAAAACACGGCACTCCATTTAGATTTATCTATTTACCTAAAATTGGAGATCAGATTAAAAAGTCGCGAAACCTCTTTAATCGTGCCATTAAAAAAAACAAATACAATGGCAACTACCATTTTTGCTATTGTACGAAGTGCAATCACTTTTACCATGTGATTCAAGAAGCATTAAAACATAATGTAAATCTAGAAACCTCATCAACTTTTGACATAGATCTAATTGTAAATCTTTATAAAAAGAAAAAAATTGATAAGTCGAGAATAATTGTGCATAATGGATATAAAACAGACGATTACCTTCAAAAAATTGTGAATTTACAGGAAATGGGATTCACAAATTCCATCATTGTACTTGATAGTAAAGAAGAGTTGGATCGCTTACTAAGTATTAAAACAAATGAAGTACTTAAAGTAGGAATTCGCATGGCCATTAATGAAGAAGCACAATCGGCCTATTATACATCGCGATTAGGTATTCCTCACAATGAGGTTATCGACTTTTTCACTGATAAAATTCGTGATAATGATAAAGTTGAATTGAAAATGCTTCACTTCTTTGTAGACTCTGGAATCAAAGACACTTTATATTATTGGGGCGAATTCCAAAAAGCATTACAACTTTATGTTAGACTCAAAAAAGAGAGTGTAAACCTCACCTCATTTAACTTAGGAGGTGGTTTCCCTATTCGTAATCATCTGGGTTTTGAATATGACTACGAGTACATGATTAATGAAATCATTACTAATATCAAAGACGCCTGCACTAAAGAGGAAGTACCTGAACCAGATATCTTTACTGAATTTGGAAGATATACTGTTGGCGAGTCAGGAGCCATTATTTTTGAAGTGCTGGAACAAAAGCAGCAGAATGATACAGAACGCTGGTACATTGTAAACAACAGCTTAATGAATACCATTCCAGATGCATGGTCTATACATGAGAAATTCATATTATTACCCATCAACAAATGGAATAACCCTTACGGCAGGGTGAATATTGGTGGAATTAGTTGCGACCATAGCGATTATTACAACTCCGAGGATCTAAATCAGGAAGTGCTACTGCCGCTTTACGAAGAGAAAGATAAAGAACCGCTATACCTTGGGTTTTTCCACACAGGAGCTTATCAAGATTCCATTAGCGGCTATGGAGGAATAAAACACTGTCTAATTCCAGCACCAAAACATGTTATTATTGACCGCGACGAGAAAGGCAATATCGTTGACTTTGTATATCGTGAGGAGCAATCAGTAAGTGAGATGTTTCAAATCTTAGGTTATAACCAATGAACGATAGAACATTTGCAGGTATAGAACCAGAATTTGCCTATAAAAATTCTGCAAAAATATGGTTGCAATCCATTCCATACGATGGAACAAGCACATGGGGCAAAGGTGCCGATAAAGGATTTGACGCTTTTCTCGAAGCTTCTGAGAATATGGAAATTTACGATATCGAAACATACTCTGAAGTTTATAAGCAGGGCGTGCACATTCTGCCGGCCATCACCGAAAATTCCAGTCCTGAAAAAGTTTATTCTGCCGTGCTTGAAAGCACCGAACAATTATTGAAAGAAGATAAATTTCTTACTTTTTTTGGCGGTGAGCACAGCGTAAGTATTGGATTAATTGAAGCTTACCGAAGAAAATATAATAATCTGACTGTATTGCAGTTAGATGCCCATGCCGATTTGCGTCCCGAATACCTGGGTTCTAAATACAACCATGCCTGTGCCGTACATCAAGCATGTAAAACAACAAATCTAATACAGGTTGGCATACGAAGTATGGACAGCGTTGAACTACCTTTTCTGAACAAAGAAAAATGTTTCTTCGCTGAAGATATGTATGGGCAAACTAAATGGATACAACAGTCCATCAACTTGATGACTGAAAATGTATACATCACTATTGATTTGGATGCATTTGATCCATCCATAATGCCTTCGACAGGCACACCAGAACCGGGCGGACTGGATTGGAATACGACCATTCAATATTTAAAAAAGATTTTCAAGAATAAAAATGTAGTAGGTTTCGACATTGTAGAATTTGCGCCAATAGAAGGCTTAAAAGCACCAGACTTTTTAGTTGCTAAACTATATTACAAAATGCTCTCTTATAAATTTGAAACGAAACAACCATGAAAATACATAGGTTAAAGAATTACAGTGTAAAATCGCTAATAATACCATATAAAATTGAATACAG
>PKTE01000017.1 GCA_002869335.1 Salinivirgaceae bacterium
CCTTTTTTTATGCTATTTTTTTTAATTTATAACAAAAGACATTAAATTTGATAGACATATTCATATTTAAAACACGAAAACATGCTAAAGATTCTAATTGTGTTAAAAGTTTTCATTATATCAATAATGATGTCATATGGCCAGCTTGAGAAAAGTGTTAGATTAGAGCCCGATAATACTAAGAGTGATACAACATATTCTGTTATGTTTATTCTTCATAATTTAAATTCTTTAAATATTGATTTAGATACAATAAGTGTTTTCCTTTCAGGAGCTGCGATTGATGGTAATAGTGGACTTGGGAGTCATAGCCCATGGCCAGTCCCACTTGAGGACTCAGGTTTGGAATTACTAGATTCTGATGGTGATTTGGTATACACACTTACATTATCGAATATTATTCCGGGAGACTATCAATATAAATATGGAATAGTTTCATCAAATAATGGTACACTCCCAAATTGGAATTTTCCAATTCCATCACCGGTTGATACTTTAGTTTTTACTGTTGTCGATCAAAATGTAACAATTGAAGACATATTGCCTCCAAGTAGTATTTCCTCGATTGATAATTCATTAGATTTTACTATTTACCCAAATCCATCGAATGGAGTATTTACAATTGATATTGACAAACCTAGCGAATTAACTATTACTAATATGGCCGGAAAAGTAATAATGAAAAGAAAGCTTAATAATAATGATGTAATAGATTTAAGTAATCAAGGGCAAGGACTTTTTTCTATAACAGCAAAAGCAAATAACAAAACTAAAACCGTACTAATGGTTGTAAAATAATTGGGGTATGGGATTTGATCAGTTAGCTTAAGCATTTTTATGTATATTTGAGAAAACAACTAAGAATCATAATGCCATTTTACAAAAACCTTAGGTATTCACATAATAATGAACTAGGCTATATTGAAGTTTTTGTTGAGCCTCCAGAGTTTACCAATGAAAAATCTAGTATTAGTGCTTTGAGTAACTTAGTTGAGCTTGTTACACTTCAAAAAGTAAAGTATTTAGTATTTAATAAGACAGTTTCAGACTTTGAGCTTAGTTCAACTTTACATGGCTTTGTAAAAAAATATATTTATAAACATTTTCAAACCGAAGGGGTTCAAAAGGTTTTTTTGTTAATGAATGAAGATAAATATCAGGGGTATTATAGTGAAAAGTTTTCTGATTGGAATCAATTTATGATAGCCACTACTTCAATAAATGCTATTTTAGAATGGATTCATAGCAAATAAAAAACTGCTCTATATTTCTATAAAGCAGCTTTTTTAATAAATATTATAATTTTATTGTTTAACTAATCTAGTGGTTTTTGAATATCCTACACCTGAAACTCTTATCAAGTATATTCCTTTATCTAATTCTGAAGTATTAACAAATAGTCCCATTGAACTACCGGATAGTTCAAATTTGTTTTCTTTTATTTTAGTACCCCTACTGTCAAATATCTCAATATTTAAATTGCCCAAATACCCTCGCATAACGTATATTTTTATTTTGTCCTTAAACGGGTTAGGGAAAATATTAATATCTGGTTCCTGCATCTGAATATTGCAGGTGGCCGAAAAAATAGGAGAGTATGATGTTTTGCCATCATAGTCAGTTTGTTTTATTCTGTAATAGGAAACTCCTTGTTTTATATTTGGGTCATTTAATGTATAATGATTTACAATATTTGAGTTTCCTGATCCATTAACTTTTCCTATTTCCATATAATTACCTAATTCATTCATTTTTTCAATTGTGAAATAGTCATTATTCTTTTCGGAAAGAGTTGACCATGAGATTTCAATATAACTTTCCTTACAAGTTGCATTATATTGGTTCCATTCAACAGGGAGAACCTGTTCAGTTTTGCTGCTAATTGTCCATCTTGAGAAAGCATCGATTCCATCCAAGAAGATTGTATTTTGAGCAATATCAACAGATGCTTCATATTTTTCAGTCCATGTACCTCCAGCATCAGTAGATCGAAATAGTACAAATGTTTTTTCGTCTACACCGCCATTTGAAGCATCATATTCATGATCGAAATAATGCATTAGCATACTGGCATTAAGTCCGCTGCCTGGTGTTGCTGAGAGATCAAAAAACTTTCGCAAACTTGCACTGCTTGCTTCACCTGCTTGTGCTTGTACACCTCTAATTATATCCAGATCGGTGATAACTGAACTTGCTATTTCAATACCTAATCCGGCGATATTACCACCTAATTCACTTGCCCGATTATTGGCACTAATAGTACCAGTTGTTCCAAATATCATATTGGTATTACTTTCACCACTTATGGACCCTGAAGTTCCAAGATCTACTTGTTTGTCTGTAATATTTAAGCTACCATCAGTTAAGGTAAGAGTTCCTTCCACATTGATATTAGCTGCAAGTATAAGGTTATTGGCATTATTTATACTAATATTATTGAATGAATTGGTTTGTGTTCCTCCAATTGTTTGATCAGCATTTCCATTGAAAATAATTGTTCCGGAGCCACAATTGAATGTTCCATCGTTTGTCCAGTTACCTCCAATAGAGAGTGTTCCGTTTGTAAAGTTGAGTGTTCCACCATTTTCAATTGTAAGATTTCTACATGCAGCAGCTGTGCTTATAGAAGGGTAATTAGGACAGGAGGCAGGAATGGTAATATCGTTCGATGCTCCAGGTATTGTGCCGCCACTCCAATTCTCGGTTGTGCCCCAGTCAGTTGGAGATGTTGCATCATCACCTTCCCATACAAAAGAACTTTCTGATTTTGAAGCTTGCACTGTATTTCCGTATGCTCCTATATTGATAGTAGCTCCACCTGAAGGCTCATTGCTATAACTATCAGCAGGATTACCTGCATCTAATGCAATTGAATTAGAGCCACTATTTGTCCATGTACCTCCGGCCTCAACTGTTGGTGGCCAATTACCACCAACATAGGCTCCGTTTTGAGATTGAATATGGAAATCTGTTCCCGCATTCACAAACAAAGGATCACCAGTTATATCATTAGAACCCATTGGCCCTGCATTGCCAACTGTTCCATTATAATCAAAAAGGTTTGTGTTTCCATTTGAATAATAAAGATTGTAATCAGATGTGATGTTGACACCAGATTCAGTTTTTACTGCATAATAATCAGCTCCGTTTTTAACCGATATAATATTGTTTTCAAGAGTATTATTTGTTCCTGATTCAACATAGATTTCACTTCCAATATTCCCACCTGCTACATTTTCGTCTCCAATAATAATGATATCATCAACTCTTGCATATTGGTTATTTCTATTTGTTGCCGTAAACTTGAGTGTAATAGTATTACCTGTTGCTGGAATAGTGGCATTGTAATATGTATAACCAGATTGAGTTGTTGTTAAATGTAAAAAGCTTTGATCGCCGCTTCCATCAATATTATAGTATGCATCAAATGCAGTGAGACCACCAGAGCAGTAATACCAAAATGAAATCTCAATATTATTGTAGCCATTGATATTTATTGCTGGAGAGATTGCCGCTGTTCCATTATTGTTTCTAACAGTTGCCAAATATGAGCTGCCTGAATGCGGAACCCCTGAATAAATAGCCCAAGGTGAGTTTAATGTCCATCCAGATACATCATTTTCAAATCCTTCGTTCCATAATTCAACATCCTGAGCAGGAGCATAAGAACCTCCGTTATCAGCAGCAGTATTATTCTCTATTGAGTTGCTAGAGGAATTTATTAAATGAATTCCGTAACGATCGTTATTATATAATAGGTTATTATGAACATTATTGGATCCGCCATTTTCTATTCTAATTCCATCAGCTATATTACCGTTGTATAGTTTATTATATGCAATTTCACAGTTATTTCCTTTTGCATAAACATTTGATACATTAGCAGAGTGTACAGAAAACCCTTCTAACATAACATAATCAACGGTACCTAAGTCAAATCCATAATTATTTCCTGTAGCATCAACTATTGGTGATGAACCTGAAGCATTTTGGATAGTTAAAGTATTGGATGAGGTTGGTGCTAAATTACTGTTTAATGTAACACCTTCAGCATAAGTGCCATCGGCAACTTCAATTACATATGGAGTTGTAAAAGCTGATGATCCTACCCAACTACTTAATCCATCAACAGCTGCATCAATGGTTTGGTGAGTATCTGAATTGTCTGATGCACTCGCATCAACAGGAATTGTAGTTCTGGTATTTATTGTAATTGATCCAGCATCAAAACCTGATGAGTTTGTTACCGTTAGTGTTCCATCCGAATAATTTCCAGCTGAAAAATTAACTACAGCAGTAGTACCATCATTGGATATTGCGTTACCAGCTATTCCACCTAAATCAAAAGAACAACCGTTCAAATCAGTACCGGTGATAGTGATTTCTTTTCCTTTGTCTTTGTATAAACTTGTTGGAGTAACATTTGAGATTACAGGAGGTGCGCAACTTCCAGGTAGCTGAAATGAAAAGATTCGTGTTTTAGCAGCATCCCATTGTCCTACTTGGTATATATATTCGTTTGTATGCCAGAATGTTACCCCATCTGGATCTAGTGCAGTGTGCGCATAATCACCTACACGATTTAATCCTGTTTGATAGCCTGAGCCGGTTTGTGCAATTACCTCTGAAATAGGTAATGTGCCTAATGGGTCACAAGACATACGACCTGTATAGGCTAAACTCATCGATACATTATTAGCGACATTTGTTTTGGCATATGCAAGAGCAATATCACCTGCATCATTCATTGCGATACTTCCTAACCATACATTGTCGGTTCCTGGCGCATAAATTCCTTCCTGGTATAATGACCAGTTTTCTGTTGTTTGATCTTGACGTAACTCACACCAATATATTCCTCTTTGTGAACTTGTAACTTGCACAGCCCATGTCATTACTACAGTATTGTAACCACTCCATGGTTTAAATTGTGCTCTAAAACCCATTGCACCACCAATGCCATCTAATTTTTGCGTTGTCCCCGGCTGATCAATGTCGTTCCAACTGCCATCATAAGAGGCATCAAATGAACTTGTTGAAATTGAAGCAGCTTGAGTTATAGTTAATTCTTCGGTATTCCAATCCACAGAAGCATTATAAACGTTTATTGCATCATTGCTTACTCCACTCCAACCATCATCTTGATAGCAGAAAATTGGACATGGCCCTGAAGATGGCATAGTTCCATCTGATGCATCTGCTGCCATGGGTACAAAAAATCCACTTTGAGGTGGGCTAAAGGTTTGATATACAGCTTCAGCTGTGGCATCACCTGCAAGCATTTTTGTTCTGTTAAATGCAAATATTTTCTGAGAATAGTTAGCAGTCATATAATAGCCATCATGCCAAGCTGAAAACTTCTCATAATCAGGAAAGTCAGGGGATGTGAAAGTATAAGCATACCATGAACCTAAAGGATCTGATGTGGCTGAAATAGCAATGTAAAGACCATTGTCTCCGCTGCCACCAAATTGACCAATAAACCAGCGTTGAGCATCTTTATCATATAAAACAATTGGATCTCCATCGCCGCCAAAATCAGGATTCCAGAAATCACTAATTGTTCCTGTATGCTCTAAATTTCCTGTTTTATCATAGATTACATACTTATCTCCATTGGTTGATTGAATATAATAATTTGGGCCTGCTGCCCCAGTTGGATCATTAGGTCGTCCACCAGCATTCACATAGCCATCCCAGTTTTGTAATGGGGCTTTACTGGGACTTTTTCCATGTGATTTTTGAACTATAAATGGATCGTTACCATATTTTGGACCATCATTTTCAACAGTATACTCAAATGTCTGGACAGGCATATCTCTTTTATCAGGCATTTTTGTATATAAATAATCATCAGGTAATCTCATCGGTGTTACCTGTGGCATATCTCTTACAGGTATGCTTTTTTTAAAGTTAGAGCAACGAATCACTTTACTTCCGGTGTTCCATTTGATATTGCTGATTGTTGACTGTTTTTTGTATTCCTGTATCTTAACAGGCTGTTGTCCAAAAGCGATACTAAAAATAAAAACGCTTAAACTGAGAAGGAGTAGTTTTCTGATCATATGGTTGGTTTAATGTTTAATAGACTATGTATTTGACCACATTATGGCTCGATATACATTGAAGTTTAAATATAAACTTGTGATATAATTCCAAATCTCAGTTCCTCATAATACTGAAATTCAAATTAATATGTATGTATCAAACCAATTAATTGGTCGGTATATATTGATAATAAAATATTTTCTAACGGGCTCAGCAAATCTTATAACTAAAGCACTCAGTGCTTTATCCTAATTTTATGTTTCTACGCAAATGTTAACCATTTGTTACGAAACAATAAGGCAATGGTACATAATTAATTTTAAAATTAAAAAATAGTACAGTGCAGCATTTAACTTTACTGAAATCCTGTTTTGGTTATTTTGCTTTATGTGGTAGATAACGTCTCCAGAATTTGTAAGTAGTTAAAGAGGTTAGTACAAAAAAACGTTCAAAAACCTTGAAGTGCATAAGGAAGTGCATTACATAATAGAAACTTAGTAGTGAAAAAATAAATAAAATAGCATGAAAAATAACTTCTGTGAGATAGTGCATTGCTGGTGATAAAAAAGTTTCAAAAATCTCATTGAGACCAATGATACTATAAAGCCAAGTTAAGATTATTGTGTAAAAAATAAAGGCTACACCAATGACAAATCCGTGTGCTGTTTCAATAGCTCGCGTTGGGCAAATATTCATACAATGCATGCAGCTTTCGCATTTATGTGTCCAAAAGCACCTATTATCAACTAGTTTTATGGCATTTACCGGGCATTGTTTTATACATAAATTGCAATGTGTGCATTTGTGTGAGGCAATAAATGATTTGGCAAATACAAATCGACCAACCATATAATAGCCTAAAGAGATTGGTGTTATGAGTAAATCTTGTATAATGTCTCTAAAGGCTTTATATGATTTCTTGCCAGAGATTATTGTCTTTGCAAATTGATGTACATCCTTTTTTCTTCTTTCGAAAATTGATTGTACTACATTTTCTTTCATTCCCGGATGCAATGAAATCCAATTAGAAGGTAAATCAATTGATCGTAAGCCTATGATTTTGTATCCTTTCAAAATCAGAACCAAAGCAGCTAACCATAAAGCTATACCACTCAATCCTGGCACAAATAATTTCCCGATCTTCATGCCAGCTCTAGTGTTCATTATGAATGCTTTATTTCCCGTGCTACGAGGAAACCTGAAAATGAAATGCATCATGATTGGTGGAAAGTTGAACCCGTGGGTCGGGGAGCAGAATCCAATAATATCCTTCGGTAATGGCTTTTCTCCTTTTCTTTTTTCTAATTTGGATATGTCAATTGAATTAGTTTCAATATTGTGATTTTTAGCTTCTTCCGAAAACCAATTTACAACTGCTTTGGAATTTCCTGTTCCTGAAAAGAAGTAGAATGAAACTTTTTTCATCATTCAATATTGCTTGAACCCAAAATTATTTTAATGTTTTAATTAGCCATGTGGCGCCAAATTAGATCGATAATATCGTTATTTAGAAATGTGTTTTAATCTTGCTTTTTATGATTAAATATCCAACTTAAAAAATCTTTTTCCTGAAAAGCATTGTTCCATGATTCATGACCAACACTATCAAAGATTTTAATTCTATGAGTGCCTTTGTCATCTTTAATCGCATTGTAATAGTTTTCTCCATATTTTACAGATACAACTGGGTCAGCATTCCCATGATAAATACTGGTGGGTGTTTGCTTTAATTTTTCAGCATATTGAATAGGAGCAGCCCCGCAAATTACTGTTCCAGAGGCAAATAACTCAGGATGCATAGCTAAAATTTGTCCGGTTCCTATTCCTCCCATTGATAACCCTGCAATATGAATTCTTAAGTTGTCGGTATATGGTTTTTTAATCTTATTGTTTACAAGCTTCATAAGTAAGCTCAATGAATGTGTGGGAGGAATATTTTCTACAAAATCGAAATCAAAATTTAATTTCTTATCTGATATCCGATCTTTAATGTTTGCCCAGTAATCATTTTGTGGACATTGGGGGAAAACAATAATAGCTTGATAGGAATTTATTGAATCTAGAAATAGCTTTCCGCCATGAGTTAATTGTTTCTCATTGTCGCTTCCTCTTTCTCCACTTCCATGCAGAAAAAACAAAACCGGATACTTCTTAGCAGCGTCAAAATTATTTGGATAAAGAATTCGATAAGGGAGTGTATCCTGGTTTGTTATGAAGGTTTCTTTTAAGTAAATACCTGTTTTGGGGTTAAAAGGCTTTTCATTCAAAGTAATACTGTCATTTGTATTGCAGCCAATTATTGTAAGTAAAATTCCAAAATAAAGAGCTACTTTCATGTTTTAACCTTTAATTATCTTCCAGAAACATTTGGATCTTTAGGATCTGGGATTTTAATTTTTACAGAATAAAATGAAAAGATTCCAATTGTACCATAAAAGACTACCGCATCAAATGGTTTACGTTTGGTAATTTTTTCATAATTCTTGTGTTTTATCCTTTTGTCTAGTTTTTTGATTGGCAGTTGATTCCAAAATAGATATAATTCCCGTCCTTCTTTGTATGTGATGGTTTTGTATTTTGAATCGTCGTAAGTTCCAAACTGTTCTTTGTTTACCACACATGATCCAATTAATAGAATACTCAATATTGATATCAATAAAACACGAATCTTCATATATATCTTATTTTGTGTTGATTCCAGTAATAACAAATCTAACGATTTTTTTTGATTTGCATAACAAATCGTGAATTTGGACTCAATTTTTGAATGATTTGAAAACAAAATGATAAGTAATGGACTAAGAAATGGATTTTCAATTAAGCTATTTCGTTGTTGCAATCTTGGCAAATGTAGCGAGGTTTAATATTGCCAAATGGCATCATTGCAATTATTGAGATTATAATTGTAAAGATTTTTAATCTTTTTTTCTTCCCAATACCAATCTTGATATTTCTCGATCCACAATTTGAACATACTAAGTTTGCTAATTCTGGATTAATAAAATCCATTGCAAGCATTTAGGCTTTTTCTAAATCTTTTTCATCCACAAGAATCTGTATGCCACTACCAAGCATGTAATTAAAATGAGGTAAGATATTGGTGATATTTTCATTGGTTAGAATGCATTGAATCTCTTCACGTTCCAATCTGTTTTTTACTTCATAAGCATCTTGCACCGTATTGCATGTAACTAACCGTACTGTTTTCATTTTAAGGTGTTAAATATGTTTTTCTGATCCGATTCTAATTTGCTTAAAGCTTCGTAAAGTGCTTCTCTAAAGGCATTTATTGTAGCACTTCTGTATGCATCCGCTCCATAGCCCCAATACATAGCCATATGCTCTCTTGCATAACCATCGCCTAGATAGATTTCTTTAATATCACCATTGATATCGGTAATATTAAGGTTAATCTGCATATAAATATCAATGATGTTGAAAGGTACACCAAATAGTGAAGGAATTCCCATTAAATAAAGGTTTGCAAACATAAGACCATTATTTCTCTTCTCCTTAAACTCAATGATACGAAGTTGAACCTTTCCATATGAATTTGCAGTGTCTAACACCATATTCTTTTTAAGTTCTAATAAATAGAACCTAACTAAATCATTAACTCGAGGTTCTTTTCGGAACCTGAATTCCATATCATAGTTTTTATATATATTAAAATATGATAATTCGGTGTATTTAGGAGCTTCAGTTGATGCTGTTTCGTTATAATGCATTGCGAGATTTATGTTGTTTAAATCCGCCTCAGGAATTAAATAAGGAAGCTGAAGTTTTTCTTTCTTAAATGTATAGTTTTCAAGTGGTTCAAGTGTTTGACATGCCACGAAGAATATAGCACTAGTAATTATAAGTAATTGTCTCATAGCAAACAAAATAAAAGGCTATCTGGAGATTTCCAGATAGCCTTGATTTATTTTTAAGCCTCTATCCAGGCTTTTACTTCTTCGGGTTTTGGATTTTGAAGTCCCATTTTATGCTTTTTGTTCATTCCACATAACTGTTGGTGCAGTTTATTTGGATTTGCTTCTTTTAATTCAGCTACAGTTGGGAATCCAGCTTTTTGAACTACAGGAACCCATTCTTCTGGTATACCAAGTTCTAAATACATGCTAGCTGGATCAATTTGCATTTTCTTCTCAGGTTTCATTTGTGGGAAGAAAAGTACATCTTGAATCGAATTCGAATTAGTCATAATCATGGCTAGACGATCAATTCCAATTCCCAAGCCTGCTGTAGGAGGCATTCCATATTCAATAGCTTTCAAGAAATCTTCATCCAACATCATAGCTTCATCGTCACCACGCTTAGCAAGCAATAGTTGCTCTTCAAAACGCTGACGCTGATCAACTGGGTCATTTAATTCTGAATAGGCATTACAGATTTCTTTTCCGTTTACAATACCTTCGAAACGCTCAACTAATCCTTGAACAGAACGGTGCTTTTTAGCTAATGGAGACATTTCAACAGGATAATCTGTAATAAAAGTCGGTTGAATTAATTTGGCCTCACATGTTTCGCCAAAAATTTCATCAATCAGTTTTCCCTTACCCATTGAATCATCAATTTCCACATTCAGCTTTTTAGCTGTTTCAGCTAATTGCTTTTCATCCATTTGGCTAATATCGATACCTGTAAAGTGCTCAATGGCTTCAAACATTGTAAAGCGTTTCCATGGGCGTTTGAAGTCAATCTCATTCTCCCCAACCTGAACTTTGGTTGTTCCGTGAAGATCAATGGCGATTTTTTCTACCATTTCTTCTACTAATTCCATCATCCATTTGTAGTCTTTATAAGCTACATAAAGTTCCATTTGAGTAAACTCAGGATTATGGAAGCGGCTCATACCTTCGTTTCTGAAATCTTTTGCGAATTCATACACTCCATCGTAACCGCCAACAATTAATTTTTTGAGATAAAGCTCATTGGCAATTCTCAAATATAGTGTCATGTCCAGTTTATTATGATGCGTTTTAAACGGACGAGCCGCTGCACCACCATAAATGGGTTGCAAAATTGGTGTTTCAACTTCGAGGTATTCTTTATCATTTAAAAAATTACGCATGGTTTGCACCAGACGTGCTCTTTTCTTAAACGTGTCGCGTACAGGAGCATTTACGATAAGATCTAAATAACGCTGTCTGTATCTTTGATCAGGATCAGTAAAGGCATCGTAAGTTTTTCCGTCTTTTTCTTTTACAACGGGTAATGGACGTAGTGATTTACTTAGAATTGTAAGTTCTGAAACGTTTACAGAAATTTCTCCCATTTGAGTTTTAAAAACTTTTCCTTTAACGCCAATAATATCTCCAATATCCGTAAGTTTCTTGAAAACTGTGTTATAGAATGCTTTATCTTCTCCGGGACAAAGCTCGTCTCGGTTGAAATATAATTGAATACGTCCCTTCTCATCCTGAAGCTCTGCAAAAGAGGCTTTACCCATGATACGGCGCGACATCAATCGTCCTGCAATTGTTACGTCCTGCAAATTTCCTTTCTCCTCATCAAATTCGTTCTTAATCTGATCTGAATAGTGAGTTACATTATACTTTTCAGCCGGGTAAGGGTTGATCCCTAATTTCTCGAGTTCTTCAAGAGCTTTCCGACGAATTATTTCCTGTTCGCTTAATTCTAAAAATGCCATATCTAAAAAATTTTCGGCAAAGATAGCCCAATTTTTAGTGGGCAGAAAATTTCAACCCCAAAATCCACAGGCAATTACTAAAATTCTTTTTCATAATTCGTTTTACTGTTTTCTGACATGCTTTTTTTGTGTATCTTTACAGTTGATTTTTGGGGTGGCGTCTGTTACTGTTTTTGCCAGGCATTATCACCAAACCTGACTCAAAAGTGCAGCAATTATGGAAGAAAAAAAATGGGTTGTAAAAAAGAAAGGCGATCCCGAAGTAGTAGACAGATTATCGAATGAGCTCAATATAGAACCTATACTTGCACAACTTCTAGTGCAACGTAATATTACAAACTTCGATCAGGCCAAATCATTTTTTCGACCCGAATTGAAAGACTTGCATGATCCGTTTTTAATGGTTGACATGGAAAAAGCCGTTGAAAGGCTTAATCGTGCCATTCAGAAAAATGAGAGAATTCTAGTATATGGAGATTATGATGTGGATGGAACTACCTCGGTAGCTTTGATGTATTCTTTCCTTCACCAGTTTCATAAAAACATTGAATATTATATTCCAGATCGTTATTCCGAAGGTTATGGGATTTCTGAGAAAAGTATAGATTATGCCGCCGAAAAGGGAGTTGGTTTAGTTGTAGCTTTAGACTGTGGTATTAAAGCCATTGAAAAAATCGATATGGCTAATGAAAAGGGAATTGATTATATTATTTGTGACCATCATACTCCTGACGATATACTTCCAAAAGCTTATGCTATTCTAGATCCTAAAAGAGAAGATAGTACATATCCATTCAAAGAACTTTCTGGTTGTGGTGTTGGATTCAAATTAATTCAGGCTTTTTTGACAGAGAATAACATGGATATGACAATGGCTTACGAATATCTTGATATTCTTGCTGTTAGTATTGCTTCTGATATTGTTCCTCTTACGGGTGAAAATAGAATTTTAGCTCATTTTGGTTTGAAAAAGATTAATACCCAGCCATCAGTAGCGTTAAAGGCTATTATGGAGGTTTCAGAGCTAGATAAGCATATATTAATTTCGGATATCGTATTTAAAATTGGCCCCCGAATTAATGCTGCCGGTAGAATGGACAGTGGACAGATGGCTGTTGATTTGTTAGTAACTAAAGACCTCGATGAAGCCAGAGCCATTAGTTTGAAAATAAATAATGAGAATAAAAGTAGAAAAGATATTGATCGTCAAATAACACGTGAGGCACTGGACCTGGTAATGCAAGAAGGGTTGACTGAAAATAAGTCTATTGTGTTATTTAATCCGAATTGGCTCAAAGGCGTTATTGGCATTGTTGCCTCCCGACTGGTCGAGCATTTTTATAAGCCGACCATTATTTTTACCCGCTCAAATGGTTTAATTACGGGCTCAGCCCGCTCAGTTGTTGGATTTAATATTTATGAAGCCATTACTGATGTGGCTGATTTATTAGAGAATTATGGTGGACATATGTATGCTGCCGGACTATCCATAAAAGAAGAGAACTTTGCCATTTTTAAGCAGCGTTTTGAAGAGGCTGTGCGCAAGCGTATTAAGCCAGATCAAACGGTGCAAAAAATCATTGCGGATGCCATCATTAAATTGGAGGATATTACGCCTAAGTTTTTCCGAATTCTTAAACAGTTCGAACCTTTTGGACCAGAGAATATGGCCCCGGTATTTATTAGTGAAAACCTTTATGATTCAGGGTTTAGCCGCTGTGTTGGAAAAGATGGTAAACATCTGAAATTAATGGTAACAGATAAAAAGGGCGGTGAAACTATGTTTGCAGCCATTGCTTTCAATCAAGCTGAGCATTGGCATAAAGTAGCAGATAAAAGCAACTTCAGTATTTGCTATAGCATTGATGAAAACACATACAGAGATAAAACTACATTACAACTTAGAATAAAAGACATTCACTTTAAAGAAGATTCAAAACCAAAAGAAAACGAAGTAACTAACAGTACAAAGAAGTCTTCATGAACACTGAGCAATTAAAAGCACAGATTAATCATCTGTGGGACAATCAATCAGAAATTCATCAACCAGAAAACAAAGAGGCTATTGAACAAGTCGTTCAACTACTTGATGATGGAAAAATTAGAGTAGCAGAACCAAATGGTGATGATTGGCAAATTAATGAATGGGTGAAAAAGGCAGTAGTACTTTATTTCCCAATTCGTCAAATGGAAACCATAGAAGCTGACCCATTTGAGTTTCATGATAAAATTCCCCTTAAAAAAGGATATAAAGAGAAGCAAGTACGTGTTGTGCCTCATGCTATTGCACGTCATGGTAGTTTTGTGGCGCCCGGGGTAATAATGATGCCTTCCTATGTGAATATTGGAGCTTATGTTGATAGTGGAACTATGGTAGACACATGGGCTACTGTGGGCTCATGCGCACAAATTGGAAAAGATGTTCATTTGAGCGGTGGTGTTGGTATTGGGGGAGTGTTGGAACCATTGCAAGCTGCTCCTGTAATTGTGGAGGATGGTGCTTTTATCGGGAGTCGTTGCATCGTAGTAGAGGGTGTGCACATTAAGAAAGAAGCTGTACTTGGAGCAAATGTTGTGCTCACAAAGTCAACAAAAATAATAGACGTTACTGGCGATGAACCTATTGAATATAAGGGTGTTGTTCCAGAGCGTTCTGTTGTGATTCCGGGTAGCTATACCAAAGAATTTCCAGCAGGAACTTATCAGGTACCTTGTGCCTTAATTATTGGAAAACGTAAGCCAAGTACTGATAAAAAAACATCACTAAATGATGCGCTAAGAGATTACGAAGTGGCGGTTTAAGGATTTAGTTATGCACGAAGACATCAAAAAAGCAAAACAGACTTTAGAGCAGGGGGGCGTAATTTGCTGTCCTACTGATACAATTTGGGGCTTAAGTTGTGATGCCACCAACAAAGAAGCAGTTGAAAAGCTTTTTAAAATCAAAAATCGTAATTCATCAAAAAGTATGTTGATACTTGTGGATGATATTGGCAAGGTGCCCTCATACATAAAAGAAATGCCAGATATTGCGTATGATTTACTCGAAGCATCTGATAAACCTTTAACACTCATTTTACCTGATGCTAAAAATATTGCAGAAAACCTTATTGCTGAAGATGGAACAATAGGTATTAGAGTAGTTGCAGATCATCCCTGGCTAAGTAAACTATTGAAGCAGTTTAAAAAGCCAATTGTATCTACTTCGGCCAATTTTTCAGGAGCGCCTTCGGTTCAATTCTTCGATGAAATTGATGAGGAGCTTTTGGAGAAAGTAGATTACATAGCTGAGTACGGTCGCGATGATAATTCTAAAAATGAAGCATCTTCCATAGTTAAATTGGGAGCAGGAGGGGAGATAGAAATTCTCAGACACTAGGGTGTAAAATCTAAAACTTATTATATGTCAGTAGCTTCTCAAAGTATTTTTCATATTGTTTTTAGTACATTCAATCAAGAAGATACTATTACTAAAAATGGACAACGTATATTGTTTAAATATGTATGGGAAGTGCTTAAAAAGAGGAATTGCGAATTATATCGAATTAATGGAACTGCCAATCATTTGCATTTAGTCATACAACTGCATTATTTAGTGACTTTGGATGCATTGATTAAAGATATTCAACAATCAACGACTACTTTTATTGGTGAGAGTCTTCTTTTTCCTGATTTTGCTGGGTGGCAGGATGGGTATTGTTCATTTTCTCACTCATTTAAAGAAAAAGATGAGCTTATTGAATATGTGAAGAATCAGCAGGAAATTCATAAATCAGAGACATATTTAGCCGAGAAAAATAGGCTGATATCAGAAAGCGGAGTTAAGTAGAAAATATACATTTCTGAACTTTAATCTATGTAAAAGCGGCTGTTTGTAGTGTAACTGCCGCTTTTATTTTCTATAGTTATTTATTGTTTGTGCAATTGTGCAATGATGCCCTCTGCTGCTTTGATCAGCACTGTTTTCGTAGGTGCTGCAGTAAGCAATGGATGCGATCCTATTTGGAATGAAACCAATTCATACACAGTTACCCTTTTTTGGATGGCTAATGCAATAGTATTGATGATTTCTCCGGATGATTTACCTCCCCAAACTTCACCGCCAAGAATGCTTCCGTCAGATACACTGGCAAATAATCGTACTGTTAATGGCATAGTATCATCTAAGGTACCTGGATGACGGTCTACATCGCTAAATTTTGTTGTTAAGTATAAAACCCCGGCTTCGTCTGCTGTGTTTTCATTTACCCCGGCTGATGCCATTGAGAACCCGTTCACTTCTGTAGAGAAAACGCCTAGTGTTCCTGAGAAGCAGCGTTTGATTTTAATACCAAACATGTTGTAACCCAGAATTCGAGCTTCGGCTGTTGCTGTGGAAGCAAGCATAATAGTATCTTCCCGACCGGTTAAGAATCCGATAGTTCCTGCGCAATCGCCAACTGCATAAACTTTATCTTTTGCTGTACGACCAAAATTATCGATTCGAATAGCACCAATGCTGTTTAATTCAAGACCTGAATTTTGTGCTAACTCGGTATTGGGTTTATATCCTATGGACATAATTACCATATCAGCTTCAATGGAACCTGCTTTATCAGTTACTACTGCCGTTACTTTACCGTCTTTTCCTTCAAGTTTTTCAACTTTAGTTGAGGTGTGCACAGTTAAGCCGGTCTCTCGAAGTTTGTCTGTGGCAACTTCAGCTAATTCGCGTGAGAATGCTTTACTAAAACATTGCGATTCAAGTTCTACAAGAGTTACTTTGCTTTCTCCCTGAAGGTGCATTTGTTCAGCTACCTCTGCTCCAATGAAACCTCCTCCAATTACTACAATATTTTTGGCTTTTGATGCCTCTTCTTTTAATTGCTCAATGTAGCTGTAGCTTTTTTTAATGTAATACACACCTTCAAGGGCATAACCTTCAATAAATTTTGGGATAACAGGAATTGAACCGGTTGCAAAGACTAAACGATCAAATTCTAACACTTTCCCTGATTTTAATGAGACCTTCTTACTATCGTAGTCCACATTAATGGCAGTGTCAACTAAAACTTCTCCTCCAGCGTCAATGAACGGCTTGGGCCCCATTGCATTTTTGCTTACATCTTTTAATCTGTGGAAAATGTAGGGAATTCCACATGGAACAAGACCTTTTTCTTCTTCACCAATTAATAAAATGGATTTATCCGGATTTTGTTTTTTGGCAGTAACTCCGGCAATAATTCCAGCCGGACCTTTACCTAAAATGATTACATCGTATTTTGACATTATAATAAGTTTTTAATTACAGCGCAAAATTACTATCAATAAAAAACATATCGAAGATTTCTGATACTTAATTATATTGATATTTAGAGGAAAAGATTTTATAATGCGAAAATATAGTAATTTTAAAGTTATTGATATATAATGTTATATGGTAAATATAATATCTATTGAAGACAATTTATATTGAATATAAATTACGAACATATGTTCATAATGGTCGATTTTGGGCAGATTTTCTTGTGTTACTCAATTCAATTTAAAAATGGGTATTTTTGATAGATTAACTAAAAAATACACTTATGAAAATCCGAATTTTTACACTGATTGTAATATTGTTTGCAGTTTATACGAATACAACTGCACAGGATGACAAAGAGCTCATTAAAAACGTAATTGAAGAGGGATACGTTAAAGGTTTGCACAATAATGGTGATTTGGCCGTTACTGCTAAATCATTTCACGAAGGCTTTAATTTGTTGGGAGTTAGTAATAACCATCTTACAAAATTTCCAATTTACTCCTGGCTGGAGATGAGTAAAAAGAGGCGCGAGCAAAAAGATCAACCAGTGCGACCAGAAACAATCTCGAAGTATCCAATGATAGATATTACTGGTAATGCAGCTGTTGCCAAAGTGGAACTTTACCAAAATGAAAATAAAATATTTACTGATTATTTGATGCTATATAGGTTTGATGAAGGGTGGAGGATTGTAAGTAAGATTTACGAGGATCACAGAAAGAAATAGTCACTTAAGCCCAAAAAAAGAGGGCAAGCTACTCACATCGCACCGCTCAACCGCCTACCCTTGCTTCCTTCCGGACCTGGGGGAGTTCAGCAGGAGCTGGTCGTATGAGACTTGCCCCGGACTGCAAAAGTAGAAATTTCGTTTTATATTGCAAATCATCAGAGGTATTTTCTGTAGAAAACTTGTATCTTTGCCATCGGTATCATTGCAAATACACATCGAACGTACTGATTATGAACAAAAACACGATTACAAACTTTACTGCAATAAATGGTGGAATAATTGGATTAGGCTTTATTCTATCATATTTATTGGTTCACCTATTAAAAGGGAGTCTTCATACAGAAGATGATTTTTCACAATATCTCAATATTCTAATAATGGTTGCGGGTATTATATTTTTCACTCGTAAATATAGAGCTACGGAAGCACCTACTTATTTTCCTTATTGGAAAGCTTTTCAGGTTGGTTTCTTTTTAGCAATTTTTGGAGCCATTATTGGTAAATTCTTCTTGTTCATATATTACCAGTATATTTCTGAAGATGCACTTTTCAATCTTATGAAATTGACTGAAAAGAATTTTTATATGATGAATGATATTGCAGGTAGAGAGCTATATAGTGATGCCGTAATTGCTGAGGAATTACAATCTTTAACACCATTTAATATTGCTTTGTCTGGTATACTTTCAAATACAATTTTTGGTGCCATTGTATCGTTTATTACAGCAGCAGTATTTAAGGTGAAGTCCAAAAGCAGCGACCCGTTTGCAAAATCAATGGCGGAAATAGATAATAGCGAGTCTTCAGAAAACTAAACAGATCAGAAAGATTAACACAATGAATATATCAGTAGTAGTTCCACTCTTTAATGAAGAAGAGAGTTTACCTGAATTGGTAGATTGGATTAACAAGGTTATGTATGAAAATAACTTTACATATGAAGTTATTTTAGTGGATGATGGGAGTAACGATAAATCCTGGGAAGAGATAGAGAATTTGTCTGAGACATATGGTTCAGTGCGAGGAATCAAGTTTAAAAGGAATTACGGGAAATCAGCAGCTCTTCATACAGGTTTTGAAGCAGCAGAAGGTGATGTTGTAATCACTATGGATGCCGATTTGCAAGACAGTCCTGATGAAATACCAGGGTTATTTAATATGATTATGAAAGAGGGTTATGATATGGTTTCCGGTTGGAAGAAGAAGCGTTATGATCCAATTTCTAAAACTATTCCAAGTAAGTTCTTTAATTGGACTGCCCGAAAAGCTACTAAAATAAAATTGCACGATTTTAACTGTGGTTTAAAAGCTTACAAAAAGGATGTGGTTAAGAGTATTGAAGTTTATGGTGAAATGCATCGCTATATTCCTGTTTTGGCAAAGCAAGCCGGTTTTTTTAAGATTGGAGAAAAGGTAGTGCAGCATAGAGCCAGGAAATATGGGGTGACTAAGTTTGGCTTAGAACGCTTTATAAATGGTTTTCTTGATTTAATGTCAATTGTATTTATTACTCGTTTCGGTAAAAAACCAATGCACTTGTTTGGGTCACTTGGTACAATAATGTTTTTTATTGGCTTTGTTGCCATTGTATGGCTGGGTGCTCATAAACTTTACTGTGTATTTAATTCAATACCTGCACGTCTTGTGACAGACTCTCCATATTTTTATATTGCATTGGTAAGTATGATTTTAGGGACGCAGTTGTTCCTAACTGGTTTTATTGGAGAACTTGTCTCCAGAAGTGCAGCAGATAGAAATACATATTTGATCGACAAAGAGATTTAAATCTTATAAAATATTAATGACAGGCCGGTAGACTATTTGTTCTGCTGGCCTGTTGTCATTAAGGCAGTGTCTTCCGGTTCAAATACACATGATTTGCATGCTATTTCCTCTGGTTTAGCCATTACAATTAAAATATCATCTTCCAGAAGAACAATGCTCTCATCTGGAGCTATTACAACATCATCTTCACGTTGCATCGCTAAAATTGGTTCTTCGAAAATTTTATCTTTCCTCAAATCACCAATTGATTGATTGCAAACCTGAGATTGTTTATCAACCCGAACGGCACTTATTGAAAACTTTGGCAGAAAAGGAGCTGTCGATTCGTACTCTCGTTCTCTAAATACACCGTAGCCATTTTCTCTGAGGTGAGCTGCCATTTGTCTTACTTCATCTTCTGGAACTAAATTGTGGTGTAATACTTTCGTAAATATTTCGACTGCTGTTTCAAATTCGGTTGGAATTACATCGTTGGCACCTGCCTTATAAAGGGATTCCAAATCTTCAGTCGACCGCGTTCTGACAATAACGTAAGCATGATCATTTAATCTGCGCACATTTTGCAAAGCGGTATACATAGATGCGGGGCTACCTATTGAAATTACAATTGTACCTGCTTTCTCAACACCCGCTTCTTTTAACACAGCTATGTTTTCAGCGTTTCCAAACATAATTGGCTCACCATTTTTCTTTTCTTGTTGTACAAGATCAGCATCATTGTCTATAATCACATGGTCTATTTTAGCATATTCTGCTGCATGTGCAATATTGTGTCCACTAGTTCCCATTCCAATTATTACCAGGTGATTTTCTAATTTTGCGTAGTTTTCTACACTCTGTTCATCACTATGCGCTTTCAGTCTTTGATGATATAATTTAGAGGGTAATATTGTTGGAAGCCATTTAGGCATTGATTTAATGATGAAAGGAGCCACTACCATTGTTAATAATGCAACACTCAAAAATAGCTGGTGGTAGAATTCTGGGAGTAGTTCATATTGACGACCTGTTTGTGCTAATAAAATACTGAATTCACCTACTTGACTTAAGGCTAATCCCATGGTCAGTGCAACCCCAAATCTGTAACCTGAGAAGTATGCTGCAAATGAAGCAATAAATGTTTTTAGCAAAAATACAATTACACTTAAAGCAATTATTAACCATACATTTTCAACTATAAATTCAAGATTAAGGAACATCCCAATTAATATGAAGAAGAAACTTGTGAATATATCCCGAAAAGGAACAATGTTGCCAAATGCCTCATGATTATATTCTGTCTCAGAAATGATTAGTCCTGCCAGAAATGCTCCCAATGCTAATGAAAGTCCAAGTAGTGCCGTAAGTATAGCAACTCCAAAGCCTATAATAAAAATAGTCAGTATAAAAAAATCTTGCTTTTGTGTGCGCGCTACGGCGTGCAATAAACGTGGAACAATTTTTCGTGCTCCAAATATGGTGAATACTATGAGTCCAATTACTTTTAGCAACATCCAAAGAAGTTGATTGCCAGGGTCATTCATTCCTCCGGTAAGGAATGGAACAAGCATTATCATTGGAACTACAATTAAATCCTGGAATATTAATATTCCTAAACTTCCTCGGCCATAGGGCTTGGTCATCATGCTCTCCTCTTGCATTACTCGTAATACAATGGCAGTGCTACTTAGCGCAATCAAAAATCCGAAAAATACAGACATTTGCCATGCATATCCAAGTAAAAATGTAGCTCCGAAGACCAGTGAACCGGTAAAAATAACCTGTATGCCTCCTCCTAGAAAAACCGTTTTCCTGATACGCATTAAATCCTTAAGAGAGAATTCGATACCAATAGTAAATAACAAAAGCATTATTCCAATCTCGGATAGCAATTCTAAATCATGAGGATCGGTTTCTAATCCAAAAACATGTGGGCCTGCCAATACTCCAGCTACAATGAATCCGAGAATAGAAGGCACTTTAAATCGTTGGAAAATTAAATTCACGAGAAGTGCCAAAGAAAATATTATTAAAAGGTCAATTAAAACTGGAAAATGCATGTCACTTATTACTTTTGTAATGATTAAATGATTTAATATTATAACCTTTTGTTGGTTATTTAGTTTATTAAAACATACGAAAGTTGCGTAAAGGTCAACCGGTCAGGTATTTTTACGGATGCATCCTTTCGTTATTTCGCATAAATTTATAACAAAAAATGGACTTAAAATCAAGAATAGAAGCCTTTTCAAAACTTGCTGTTGTTCTTAATGAGTTTTTAGAAAATGAGTCGTCGAACAACAGACTAAAAAATGCATTGGATCAGGCTAGTAATATGAATCCCTGGTTCATTAGAGAATTTGAGTTATTAGCCATTCAAAATATTATTCCCTGGCTCAATAAAGACGGGCTTATTTCTTGGACTTCAAAATATTGCTGTGAAATACCAGCTGCTAATGTCGGTATAGTAATGGCTGGAAATATTCCATTGGTTGGATTTCATGATTTTTTGAGTACTGTAATTTGTGGTCACCATGCTTTTATAAAAATGTCGGGCAAAGACAAGTTTTTGCTCCCTGTAATAATAGATTTGTTGAAAGAAATAGAACCTGAGTTTGAAAAAAAGATTACGATCACTGGTGAAATTCCGGAAACAATAGATGCCCTAATCGCTACCGGTAGTAATAATACGGCCAGATACTTCGAATATTTTTATAAGGATATTCCCAAAATAATTAGGAAAAACAGAAGTAGTGTGGCAGTTCTCACAGGAGAAGAGTCTGATGATGATTATCAATTATTGGCTAAAGATATTTGTACCTATTTTGGGTTAGGATGTAGAAATGTTTCAAAACTTTATATCCCATCTGTTGATGTGCTAAAAAAGGTTGAACAGGCGCTCTCAAATTATAATTGGCTTATAAATAATGCTTTTTATGCCAGTAACTTAAAATTCCAGAAAGCTCGATTTCATACAGTGGAAAAGGAGTTTGTTGATGGAGGGAATGTTTTGTTTGTTGAAGAGACTGATTTTCATAGTCCTGTGGGTGTGGTTAATTATGAGGTTTATAATAGTCTTGAAGAAGTAGAAAAAAATATTCGGTTTTTTGAAGAAAATATTCAATGTAATGTAGGAAAATACCTTGAAAATTCCGTACCTTTAGGTAGTACGCAGCAACCTGATTTGCAGGATTATGCGGATGGGATTAATACATTAGAGTTCCTTGTGAAATTACCTGCAGGAGCTTAAATCTTTGGTTATGAAAAAGATCTATAGAATAGCCATCATTTCAACGGAAAGAGAGAAGTTTTTCCGTGAGTTGGAAGTGTTTCATAACCACACTTTTTTAGATCTTCATAAGGCTATACAAACTGCTTGCGATTATGACCAATCCCAATTAGCATCTTTTTTTATATTGAATACAAATTTTGAAAAGACTATGGAGCTAACTGCTGCTCCAATGTATGAGCAAACTGCTTTATATCCAACCCAATGGATGGGTGAGTATAAATTGTATGAATTGCTAAATAAACCTATGCAGAACTTAATTTATCAATTTGATTTGTTTTCAGAAAGAAGCTTTATCATTTTCTTGAAGAAAATATCACCAGCACATTCTACAGATATTGTACCCAGAATATTGCGTTCTCAAGGAGTACCACCACGACAAATATATAGAGGTGAGTCACATATTGATAATTTGCTGAATGCCTTTTCTGAGAACTAGTTTTAATTGCATTATTACTAAATTTGCAGCATGCAAAAAACTTTAGTGGTAATAGCAGGCCCTACAGCCATAGGTAAAACTGATCTAACAATACAGCTAGCAAAGTATTTTAATACAGAAATTATTTCTGCAGATAGCAGACAAATTTTTAAAGAGCTTACTATTGGGACAGCTGTTCCTGAACCTCAGCAACTTAGTGCTGTCCCTCATCATTTTATTCAACATAAAAGTATTCATGATAATTATAATGCATCTGCCTACGAGCGAGATGCTCTGATGAAAATTGAGAAGCTTTTTCATAAATATAATGTAGTTTTTATGACCGGTGGAAGTGGAATGTATATTGAAGCTGTATGTTCAGGCATTGATGATATGCCTGATATTGAGGTTGATATTAGACAAAGGGCTACTCAATTACTGGAAAATGAAGGAAAAGAAGCTTTGCAGAAAATACTAAAGGATGTGGATCCCGATTATTACCATGAAACAGATATAAATAATCCGGCACGGCTAATTAGAGGAGTGGAGATGTATTGGCAAACCGGGCAACCTTTTTCACTTTTTCGGAAAAAGAATAGGCGAGTGCGTGATTTCAATATTGTAAGGATCGCTTTGGATATGGACAGAGATCAATTACACCAAAGAATTAATCAACGCGTTGATATTATGATGAATTGTGGTCTTTTAGAGGAGGCGAAGGAGGTATTTCCGTTAAAAGGTTTGGTTCCACTAAAAACTGTTGGGTATCAGGAATTGTTTGAATATTTTGAAGAGAAGATTTCTTTGGAAGATGCCATTGAATTTATTAAGCGAAATACTCGCCGATATGCAAGAAAACAGTTGTCATGGTTTAGGCGTAATAAAGAAACAGAGTGGTTTCACCCATCAGAAAAAGAGCAAATTATTAGTTTCATACAAAAGGGGTTGAGTGATGCATAAAAAAATGTCCGAATTTAACATACGTGTGTATGGTTTGGTAGTAAATGAAAATGATGAGTTATTACTCACAGATGAATATCGTTTGGATATGAGCATGACCAAATTTCCTGGTGGTGGTTTGGAAAAAGGTGAGGGCACTATTGATTGTTTGAAGCGAGAGTTTCTTGAAGAGCTAAATCAACCTATTCATAATATTCGGCATTTTTATACTACCGATTTCTATCAAAAAGGTTTGTTTTACGAGAATATGAAGTTAATTTCCATCTATTACATGGTTGATTTAACGCCACCTTTGGCTTTTAAAGTATCAGATAAACCGTTTGATTTTGATCCTAAAAGTGAAAATCCTCAGAGCTTTCGGTGGGAGTCGATAGTAAACTTGAAAAGTGAGGATTTAACGTTTCCTATTGATAGAGTGGTTATGGATAAGCTGAAACAGAAATTTTCGTAACCTGAGTATTATAAAAAGTACTTTGTTATAGGTCAATAATGTTTCCTCTGTTTTCTTCTATTCGTTTTTTCCATAATTCGCGAGCAAGCTTTTGATAGTCAATATGAGTATCTTTCTCATCCACAATTTCAATTCCGGTAATTGTTTCAATAATATCCTCCATGGTCACCAACCCCTCTGTACCACCATATTCATCGATTACCAGTGCCATCATATCATTTTTTTTCACCATAAGCTGAAATAATCGGGGAACAGGAACACGTTCATAGACTTTTGTTATTTCTCGTTTTAAATCTGCTAATGTCACTTCGTGCTCATCCATAGCAACTTTTTCCCACACATCTGCTTTAAGCACATAACCTGTTATATCCTCTTTATTCTTATTGTAAATGGGAATTCTTGAGAAATTTAGTTCATCTTTTTGATTGAATAGTTTACCTACCGTCATCTTTTCTGAAGCAGTGACCATTACTATTCTTGGCGTCATTATATCTTCTGTTTGCACCTTGTCAAGTTTCATTAGATTAAAGATAAGTTGCGACTCATCTTTATCTATTATTCCCTCTTTGTATCCAATGGAGGCTATGGTAGATAAATCCTGACGAGAAAATGAGAAAGCTTTACCTTTTTTTGCTATTAGCTTGGTAATTTGTTCTGATAATATTACAAAAGGGAAGGCAATAATAAGAAATGATTTAAGAAGTGGAACTGAAGGGAGAATAAGTTTTCGCCAATGAGTAGCTCCAATTGTTTTGGGTATAATTTCGCTAAGTATTAGAATGAGAAGCGTAAGAATAGCTGAAATGATTCCAAAATATACTTCTCCAAAAACTTTACTAGCCTGTGCTCCAACTCCTGCAGCACCTATAGTATGAGCAATTGTATTTATGGTTAAAATAGCTGATAGTGGCTTGTCTATTTCTGATTTTAACTTATCTAGTGTTGCTGCTCCTTTTCGTTTTTCGTTTTTGAGTACTTCAACATAAGAATCTGGCGTAGAAAGTAAAACTGCCTCTAGTATAGAACACAAAAATGAGATTCCAATAGCAATAAATAAGTATATAATGAGCAAAACCATATAAATGAAGCTTTTAGATAAATAAACAAATAATTATCTGATTTTCCTTCTTCCAAAACCACTTTTTGTAATATGATTGGCAACGTGGAACGTTTCATCATTTTCAATTGGAGGGCCTATGGGGTTAATTAATTCTCTGCCTTGAGCACGAGGATTGCTTATTTTTGCATCAATAGGGTAAGCGTTCATTAAACTGGCATCGTAAGGGTGGAGCATATCAGTTATTTGACTCAATGGGGTGTTTGAGTTTAGCCATTTTAACTCATCGTTCTGTTTAAGAATTACCGGGCTGCGATGATGAGGTAATTTTTGTAAAAGCTCATTGGCAGTTGTTGTAATTATACTGAATGAATATGTGGTTGTTTGCGTATTAGTGTCCTCCCATTCATCCCATATTCCAGCAAAAGCAAAAGGTCTTACCTTATCTTTCAAATATACAACATAGGGCTTTTTAAGTCGCTCATTCGTTGTTCCTTCAATAAATGCATCTGCTGGAATAATGCATCGTTGGCTTCGAATTGGCTTCCGAAATGCCGGTTTGTTAATTATATCTTTGCTTCCTCTGTACTTTGTGTCATTTTCTTTATTGCGATCGCCTTCTGATCTGGCATTAAATAAATACATGGCTTTTTTAGCCCAAAAAGGCGTTAACCCGAATTGGAAAAGTTGCAGAGTATCTGGATTATTAGAAGCTATTACGGGTGTGTATGAGCCGGGGCCAATATTATAGGAAGCACTAAAGTCCAGGTCCGGAGGAACTTCAACATTGAACCTTTCTCCCAGTTTTTCAATTCTTTGGGTTAAAATAAATCTTCCACACATAAATTGACTTTTAAGTCTAATTTCAGTTTAAAATTAATTAATAATATTCTATTAGGCTAAGTTAAAGAATTCAAAAGACAGAAGGTAGATTTTTATTAAGAATTGAATTGAAAAATGAGAATTAGAAGCCTCGGTCTATTACACCCATTTCCATTAAGGTATCTATTAATGGTTTTCTAAATGATTTTGATAAAGGAACTTTTTCTTTGTTAATGAGAGTAATGCGACTGGGTTCCAAAGCTTCAATTTGGCTAATGGCAACAACGTAATTGCGATGAGTTTGTATGAAAAGATTTTGTGGCAATTCGTAAAGTAATAGTCTGAGTGGTGTATTGCAAACAATTTTTTCCCTTGGCGTGTGCACTGTTACATACTCCTTGTTGGATTCAATGTACATGATGGTCTCAAATGGGACCGAAATCTGATTGTATTCGCATCTCATTTTTAAACTACCAAGTTTGTTATCTTTTGCCATTCAATTACTTATTTAGCTTTTTGTATTCTTATACAATTTACGACAATTTTTTCTTACTAAAATGGAATTCATATTGATTTTGGGAAATACAGGTATTTCAACGGGGGTTTTAAGTGTTAACAAAGTATAAAAACCATATGTTTTACGTAATTTTCACATAGATGAATTAACACTCTGAAACTCTAGTTTTTATTTTTCGGACATTTTTATGCTGTGCTTTTATCTCATGAATTATTTCTATAAATTCGCCATAATTAACTGAATTATTTAAATTATAAATCACATACAATGAAGGTATTAAAAGTGTTACTTTTTGCAAGTGTTGTGCTAATCTCGGGCTGTAGTAAGGGTTCAGATTTTGAACAGCTTTTTTTGAATAAAACGATGCGTTTCGATTATTTTCACACAGGAACGGCTTCTGAAGAGCATTTTTCTTTTGATCAGATTGTAAATGATGGTATTTGGGCAGGAAGTACTACTCAATTAATTGATAATTTAAAGTTGGGTAAATATTATTTCGAAATAATTGATAAGGCTAGTAGCAAAGTTATTTATTCCAGAGGATATGCAAGTATTTATGGTGAGTGGGAGACTACTCGTGAGGCAAAAGAGAATTGGGGTGTATATCACGAGTCGGTGCGTTTTCCATGGCCTAAAAACGATGCGGTTTTAGTTATCAAAAAACGAAATGATGAATATGGTTTTTCTGAAGTTTGGCGAAAAGAGATTGCGTTGGAACACTGGCGTACAAATCAGGCTGATCCTACAACTAGTTTGAAAACCAAAGATCTTTATGTGTCGGGTGATCCTAAAAATAAGGTTGATATAGTAGTTTTAAGTGAAGGGTATACTGCCAACGAAATGGAGAAGTTTCATAAAGATGCGCAGGCATTTGCTGATGCATTGTTGAGCACAGCACCTTTTGCTGATCGCAAAGATGATATTAATATTCGGTTGGTTGAGGTTCCTTCTCCCCAATCGGGATTAGCTCATCCACATCAGGATATTTATCGCCGTTCTGCATTAAGTGTTTCTTACGGAGCATTTGATTCTGAGCGCTATGCCCTGGGTTTTGATAATAAAACCATTCGCAATGCTGCTGCAAATGTACCTTATGAATATACTGCTATTATTATGAATGATAGTATCTACGGAGGTGGTGGAATTTACAATTTATACATTACAGCTGCTGCCGATAATGCATTTGATAAGTATTTATATGTACATGAGTTTGGGCACCATTTTGCTGACTTGGCTGATGAATATTATACATCTTCTACTGCCTATGAAATGGGATCTGAAATTAAAGAACCATGGGAGCTTAATGTGACAACTCATACAGAAAAGGATAAGATTAAATGGGGAGATTTAATTGCTGATGATATGCCTTTGCCAACTCCTTGGGGAAAAGAGGCTTTTGATGAGCATAGTATCGAAACACAAAAAGAGCGAACTAAACTACGTGCTGCAAAAACACCTGAGAACGTAATGAACAAATTCTTCCTGGATCAAAAAGCCTGGGAAGAAGATTATTTGAGTAAAATTGAGTATGCGGGCAAAACAGGTTTGTATGAAGGAGCACAATACCATCAGCATGGAATTTATCGTTCAGCACCAAATTGTATCATGTTTACCCGCGCCGACCATTTTTGCCCTGCTTGTCAGCGTGCCATTAATTTGGTGATTGATCAGTATGTTAAATAGTTTAACTGCCGTAGCTATAGCGAAGGCAGTTAAAGGTTTTAGGAATAATGATATTTAATTGCACCCGGCTTTAGTCGGGTGTTTTGCAAAAGTCAATAGTTATATTTTCTTCTTCAACGTTTCTACATCTTCCCGCAACCGTGAAATGCTTGCTATTAAGTCGTTTTGTGGCAAGCGCGGAGCTGGCATCTCCTGACTGATGAAATGTACAAACCGCCACACTTCAATAATTTCGTCAACATGCATTTCATAAGGCTCGTATAAGGTGTTGAGTGAATGCAACCTGAATGACTGTTTGCTTTCAAGTAGGTTCTCGGCTATTTTAAATATAATTCCTTCATCGCGCGTAATGAATATGCATGGTGTATTGTTGTGTATAGTGGTCCAGTCCTGAATGTACTCACCCGTAATCCATGCGCCTTCCGGAACCGGGAGCATAGAGTCCCCACTTACCTGAAATGTGCGGTACTTTTTCTGTTTGTCCAGAAACGGTAAATTAAACACAGGCAATTCACTGATGTATTCCGGGTCAGCGTATCCACTTGTGTAGCCAGCTTTGGCTTTTTCAGGAACGAGTTCAATGTTCTCATCATTATCGTTATTGATAGTGGTGGTAAGCACGCGCAACCGACTTCCTTTTACAAACGTATCAAACCCGCGCTCCAATTCTGAAAGTTGACTTTCCGATAATTTGGCGAGGTCAATTCTGATGAGTGTATCGATGGCAATATTGAAATAATCGCCGAATTTCATCAGGGCATTTAATCCTGGTGAAGCCACTCCATTTTCGTAACCGCTTAAAGTAGGGCGCTTCATGCCTAAGGCTGAGGATATTTCATCCTGCGTACGTTTTCTTCGCTTCCGAAGCAACTTAATATTTTGTGCAAAAAATGTGTTTTCTGTTTGCATCTAAAATCTATTTTGATTATATTATAATCGTAAAAATGATTAATATCTAATCAAAATTAATAATAATATGAGAAAATGCAAAAAAAATTCATCTTACTTAACTTTTGTAAGTCGCTGCGTGAGTTTTTCAATGGATTTTTATGAGCGCGTGGGCTAGAGGGAGAAATTTGGCAGTGTAGCGTTTGATGTTTTGTCTATTTGGCCTGAAGGGCCAATAGCATTTAGCCTGGGGTAACGCCCCAGGCATATTGTAAAGAAATAATTTCGCCGCGATGCGCAGTTGAACAATGGAAGAGCTTAACTATCGGCGTAGAGCTAAAATATTAACAAAACCACGCGACATTTCGACTACGCTCATTGATCAGTGCGGTAGCGTAGGGTTAAAAAAATAGAAGTTTCACTATAAAATTTAATTGTATGGCAACAATTACTCGTTTTGAAGATTTAGAAACATGGCGATTAGCCAGAGAAATATGTAAAGTGGTGCATAAATTTACAACGCTTGACCTTTTTTCAAAAGATTTCTCATTGAAAGATCAGGTGCGTA
>PKTE01000285.1 GCA_002869335.1 Salinivirgaceae bacterium
TACAGGAAAAACTTGATGTTGTAATGGAGCAGTTATATATGAATTTTCTTCTAGTCCAAAATGATTAAGGTCTCCAGGTTCAAGATAATAATCCCTTAATGACCGCGAATGGAAGTTCTCAGGAGCATTGTAGGAAATATTATAGCGTGAAATATTAAAAGGTGATTGCAAGTTAACATGACCATCTCTTAAAGTTCCCAGCATATTAAACATTAAACTAAAAAAAGCTTCATTGCTCAAATCGCTAGTTACCTGGGGCCTGTATTCCGTGTAAATTTCATCCCAGTTAATATTTTTTAATTCGAAATAACTGTATTTTTCATCTACTTGCTTCCACAAATATTCAAAGTTTTCAACTGGGTCGTAACTTGCATCACCCTCCATGAAGGCCTTCTCACAACTTGTTAATAAAGAAGTGATTATTAGAATAAAGAGTATGATTTTATAGTGTTTCATAATGTGCAGACTTGTTCATTTTAAATTTGAATGTGAGTTGAAATAAATGTTGGGCACCTCTGACAGGGCTGAAACCTGGGGCTATTTTATAATATTGCCACACATACCCAAATCTGATGATATTGCTATTTCGTAAATGATAATTTATACCTGTATTGGCGGTTATATGCACTATCTCGCCAATTGAAGTCCCTTTGGATCTCGAAAAATCATAAGGATCTTCTCGACCATCCACAAAGTTTTCAATAACAATATAGGTTGGTCTTAAGTACAAAAAGAGAAGTGGGAGATCAATTCGGGTATCAAATGTAATTTTATGTGGATGGTAAATATACTTCCAACGCCATAAATTGATATCAAAGCCTTTAATGTTTATTGTTTTTTTGAATTCTCCTGTTATTCCAAGTGCGCTTACTATATCGTATCCAAAGGCTGCGTTAAACATACTGTAGTTTGTTCTAAGTCGCATCATTTGCATGGCCTGAAATCCAACGTAAGCATCAATAGGTATCGAAGATTCCTCATCTAGAATTAAAAGATATCTACCACTCAAATCTATATTGTAAGAAGTGAAATAACCTAAATCATTAATGGCTGAACTATATTGATTGCCATAAAGAAAAGAACCTTCTATATCCCATATTCGATTTGTTTTTTCTGATTTATAACCTAATCCTCCGCCAAATACTGTTCCTTTGTAAAGCAATGGTGATACACCTTCGTCAAGTGTTTTTTGTTGACCAATTAGTCCACTAAAGAGAATGTAATTGGAGCGATCAGAATTGTCAAATATAATCTTCTTATTCTGGCTGAATAACCCTAATGAAATGAATAATAGTGCCCAAACTAAAAATAAGTGTTTTATCATGGTAATTTTCTTCTTATACAAAAATATAAAATGCACGGAATAAACAATCATTGCTAACTGCAATAAAAAATTTGTGGAATGGTGTATGTTTGGTGAAATTTCTAATGGCTTGCCAATGTGCAGTATTTTTTTTTGAATTGAGATATTTTTATTTATTTCACGCTCAGAATTTTTTAAAGTATTTACTAAATACAAAACAACTATGAGAAAATTATTACTATTTGCGTTTGCAGCTGTATTGTTTAGCAGTAATGTTATTGCACAACAGTCAATTTCTACAAAGCCAACTTTAGCCCCAGCAAAGAAGAATTTCATTGGTTTAGGTACTGGGATTAATGCTGATACTGGATTTTTTGGAGCTGTTCTTAATTTTGGATTATCTGAAAAATCAATGTTAGGTTTAGCTGGAGGTATAGGTGGATGGGGTTTTAAAGCAGCTACCAATATGCAATTTCATCCAAAGGGATATTATAAACACTTTTTCAAAGTGGGTGTGTCTGTGGCTTCAGGTATCTCTGAAATTACATTGCCTATGGAGACTGTGGAATATGGTGATACTGATGTAAGTATGAGGTATAATCCTGTTTATAATGCTAATTTATCAATTGGCTATAACTTTAAGTTAGGTAATTCAGGTAGATTATATATAGAAGGTGGATATGCTATTACACTGACTGAAGATGCTTATGAGGTGTTAGACGATGTAGAACTGACAAGTGATACAAAATCAATATTAGATATGCAAACTCCGGGAGGTATTCGTTTAGCCTTAGGAATTGATTTTGGTATCTAATCATTTATAAAGCTGGCTATCATTTTAATACGTGGTAGCCAGTAACTTTTCCATGCAGGTTGATCTCTTTTATCAATGGATATACCTTTGCTTGTAGCGTGCATAATTGCATATATTCCCTTTTGATCTGTTTCAATTATAAGTGCCACATGCGTAATTCTACTTTTGTTGCTTCCATTGTGAAAGAATAATAGATCCCCGGGTTTTGCTTTGTTTTCATTTATTTTTAGTCCTGCTTCAGCTTGTAATGCTGCGGTTCTTGGTAATGTAATTCCCACATCTCTAAAAACCTGACTAGTAAAACCAGAACAGTCAAATCCACGGGTGGTTGTTCCTCCGTATTTGTAAGGAATGCCTAAATATTGCTTTGAAGTTTCTAATATATCTTTTCTGATACCCTTTGGAAGTTTCTTCTTTATTTCAGGTTTCTTATTATTAGCTACTTGAGGAATAGAGGCCTTAAAGCTTTTATTAATAGGTAGTTCCTTTAGTTGACTGGATAAATCATGAATTTTTTGAGCAGTTAGCGCATCACCTGATTTCTCAATTTCCCCAAGGTCTTCTGAAGCTTTTTGTAGTAGCGCTTCGTTCA
The DNA here is from genome assembly GCA_002869335.1 of Salinivirgaceae bacterium. Lineage (GTDB taxonomy): Bacteria > Bacteroidota > Bacteroidia > Bacteroidales > Salinivirgaceae > Salinivirga. Next base: position 2,710 of record PKTE01000285.1, read on the forward strand.
ATTCAGTTAAGTCTTGTTTTAAAAAATTAGGTACTTGTTTTCTGTTAGCTCGATAACTATACTTTAATGCATTAACTAGATGTTCAGGTTTCCCGTTTTGGTTATAGTAATACAATTGCGTCATTGATTTAAAATAAAGAGGGATAGGGTCGGCGGGATTTTTTCTGATGTATTTGTCTGATTTCTTTTCAAGATTTTCAAAATCAGATTTTTGATATTTTTTATCGAGTCTCGAAAAATTCTTTTGCGAGGAGCATCCAATCAATAGATAAGCAAATAATATTGTATAAAGTATAAATTGTTTCATAGGCTAAACAATTGTTCTATAAAGAAACATAAACAGAATATCTATCTGTTTTGATTTTAAAGTTAAATATTATTTGCAATTTTTTATAATTGTTCCGTCTCATCATCATCTATTTCCAGCTGATTACCATTATCTTGCTTGTCCAGAAAATCCTGTATTTCAGCCGTAGACATTTTTTTTACATTGGTTATTAAGAAGTTTTCATTGATAAAATCACCAAAACTATTACACTCTTTTGTCGTTTTACTTAGAATTTCCTGCACAGGCTTCTCGATTGGAAGTAGGCATGTAATTTTGGCAAACTTATCATCAAAAATGGTTTCTTCGAGTTCTCCACCATGTTTATTGATGCTATATTGAAATTCCTGTTTGATAAGATTCTGTTGTGTTTCATTATAATGCTCCTCTTTATTATTGATTAGCACGACAAAATACCTTAGGTTAGTCCCTTTGCCTCCCAGTCCGGTTGAAATAAAAAGTTGCTTTTCATCTAGTAAACTACTTTCAAGCATCATTCTGCTTTCTTGTAAACCCAATGTTACCCATGGCTTTAATTCTTCGTCAGCCATCTCTTTAAACTTCTCTAAGGAACGATAATAAGACACATTCTCAAAGGATGCCAAAATGCATATGAGCTTTTTCTTTTCTTCAATAGTAATTTCAGGATCATATAGTTTTTCTACTTCTTGTAGATAATCTTTCTCTTTATCTATTTGCTTTTTGATAATTTTAGCCAGCTTGAAATATGCCATTTGAAGCTTAACATCAATTTGCTCCTGCAAAATATTGATGTTGGCTTCGTTTTGGCCAACCATCTGTTTTAGTTTATCGAATAAGTTGTCGTTTTGTTCCATATGTATTTAATACAATTTTATTGCTCTTATTGTTGAATGGCAAAAACTATACAACAATATAGTTGCTTTTTTAAAAACGGTAATATCGTCAGAATAATTTTTTCAAAAGTAGTGACGAGTATTTTATAATGATAATTGTTAGTTTGTTATTAAATTGTTATTACCTTTAAACTTAATTTAAAATTGTAAGCTAAATGATTTAATTCAATTGATTTACAGTTATAATTATTATTGCTGCATACTAATCAGGTAAAATGAAATTTAATTATCCGAAACGTTACTCTTTCATTTATACTGTATTATTAATAGTGGTTTTGCCTTACTTTGCTGAAGCACAGGGTGATAAAGGTGTGGTTGATTTTGCTGAAACAATGTATGGAACAAACGATATATTGGTAAACGGTATTGAGTATATTGAGGGCGATACCCGAATTGATGGAACCCCAAATTTATTTTCGGATAACTGGCAAATTGGCGATGTTTTTATTAAAGGGGAGGCTTTTTTAAAGCGAGAATTGAAGTATAATATTTTTGCCGATAAATTGGTGTTGAAATTTCTCACAACACAAGGTGTTCAAAGAGGTGTTATCATTGATAACAATTTAGTCGATTCTGTTTTAATTAATGGTCATCTGTTTTTTTCAACTAAAGATTTTACCAATCAATTTATTGACAAGGGTTTTGTAGAATATTTGAAATTGAAAAACAGTGTTCTCTACATTTCTTACTACAAAGAACATATTAAATTTTACACTGATTCTCATCCTTATGGCAGATACTCTGATACTAAGCGAAAAGTATATCTGGAAATGGAAGATCAGTATTTTGATATCTCAAAAAAGAGAGACTTTTTGAAATTGTTTGAGGATAAAAAGAGGGATATTAAAAAGTTTCTCCGAAAGAATAAAATTAAATATAAGAAGGCCAATATAAGAGATTTTGAATCATTATTGAGAATTAATGAATAGGTCAGTTAAAGTAATATTAAGCTTTATTGTATTAATGATATTATTGTCATTGAGTTTTAATTCCTATTCACAAAAAAATATTGTCCTAATTCCTAAAGAATATAATGGTTTAAATTGGTCGCAATTTGTTGAGAAACTTGAAAATCATTATCATATTAGATTCTTTTATGAAGATGATATTCTCAGTAAGCAAGTTGTTAGTATTAAAGATTCAATAAGCTTGAATGATTTTCTGGAAATGGAAATGCGAAATACTAATTTACATTTCTTGGATGATGGAAATGGGAATTATTTTATATCGAAAAGTGAAATCTCAAACTATGATCTTTCTGACCTTTTCATTTCAGATGAAAAAGAACCTGAGATTGAGGATAACGATAAAACCAACGAAAATTACCTGAAAACCAATAATGATTATGCAAATAGAACAATTATTATAGGCAGTCGTAAGAAAGCAAAAAATGGAAAAAAATGCACCATTAGCGGATATGTAAGATCGTCTGAAAACAATGATCCTATCGTTGGATGTACTATTTATATAAAAAAGTTGGGAATTGGGGCTGTGACATCATCATCAGGTTATTTTTCCATCACTGTTCCAAAAGGTTTACATATATTGACTGCATCAAGTATAGAACAAAATGAGAAAAAAATAACCATTGACGTTCGCTCAGAGGGTACTTTGAATTTTTTCATGGAAAAAAGACTTGTGTCATTAGATGAAGTAGTCGTGACCGGCGATAGCTATGACAATGTAAGAAGCACAAGCATGGGATTAGAAAGACTGGCTATAAAAAATGTTAAATATATTCCTCAAATGTTTGGTGAAGCAGACTTGCTGAAAGTTGCTTTAATGTTACCAGGAGTGCAAAATACTGGAGAGGCATCTTCGGGATTCAATGTAAGGGGAAGTCCTTCTGATCAGACCCAGTTTTTTATCAATAATGTGCCAATTTATAACACATCCCATTTGTTTGGTTTCTTTTCGGCATTTAATTCGGATGTAGTAGAAGAATTTAAACTATACAAAAGTAACATTCCTGCAGAGTATGGTGGGAGGTTGGCTTCTGTATTTGATATAACCACAACTGAGGGCAATAAACAGAAGTTCTCTGCAAGGGGCGGAATTAGTCCGATCATGGCACGTTTATTTGTTGAAACACCCGTGCAAAAAGAACAAAGCAGCGCATATGTTGGTTTCAGGTCCACTTATTCAGATTGGATACTGAAGCGTGTTCAATCGCCTGATATCAGAAATAGTCGTGCTGGATTTTATGATGTAGTCACTGGTGTTAATTATAAAATAGGAGATAACCACCAAATTGAACTATTTGGTTATTTGAGTAGTGACGATATATCATTCTCGACCTTAGCTGATTATAAATATGAAAATATCGGAGGTTCTTTAAATTGGCGTTATCGATTAAACTCTAAAAGTAAATTTAATTTAAGCACAGTTTATAGTAGATACTGGTTTGAGGAGGCTAATCACGAAGTCGCATTGAATGCTTTTAGGCATCAGTTTGAAATAGATAATTATAAGCTAAAGGGAGTTTTAAACTTTATCCCAAATAATAATCATAATATATCTACCGGATTTGAATCAACCTTTTATTCCATACAGCGGGGTAAGCATATGCCGTTAGCCGATCAATCCGTTGTTTCAGCAATAAATCTTGGAAGCGAAAATAGTATTGAGAATGCTTTGTTTGTTAGCGATGAATGGAAGATCTTGCCATATTTTACCGTTTATGGTGGTCTAAGATTTAATAATTACAATTTTTTAGGTGGTCAAAATGTATATCATTATGAAAATAATTCTCCATTTGAGGAAGAAACCATTATTGATACATCTTTTTATAAAAATGGCGAGATAGTAAAAACATATAACTCTTTTGATTTCAGACTTGCAATGAATTATATGCTAACCACTTCGCTTTCTTTTAAAGCGAGTGTAAATAGCCTTCATCAACAACTATTTCAACTTTCTAATACTATTTCTATTTCACCTACAGCCAAATGGAAAATGGCGGATTATCACATTAAACCGCTAGAAGGTTATCAGTATAGTGTTGGAGTTTATTCCAGTCCTGATGCCACAAGTCTGGAATTATCTACTGAATTGTATTATAAAACGGTTAATAATCTTGTTGAGTTTAAGAACGGTGCGGATCTTACGTTGATAGAAATACCTGAAACAGAAATTGTGCAGGGCGATTTAAAAGCCTATGGTATTGAATTTATGCTTAAAAAGAAATCGGGGCGTTTGAATGGTTGGCTAAATTACACGTATTCAAAATCAGAGGCTAGAGTGCAAAGTCCAATAATTGAAAACGAAATAAATTACGGGAATCCTTACCCAACAAACTTTGATAAGCCTCATGCATTTAATTTAGTTGTAAACTATAAATTTAACAGGCGTTTTAGTATTTCTAGCAATGTGGTTTATAATACAGGGAAACCTGTTACTTATCCGGTGGGAATTTACTATTTAGATGGTCGGAGGATAATTAACTTTTCCGGGAGAAATGAATATAGATTACCTGATTACTTCAGAGTCGATTTATCAGTAAACGTTGAAGGAAACCTTAAAGCTAAAAAGTTTGCTCATGGTTCGTGGTCATTCTCCGTTTATAATTTACTTGGTCGAAAAAATGCTTATTCCGTCTATTTTAAGAACGAAGATGGAAAAATAAATGCCTATAAGCTTTCTGTTTTTGGAGCTCCAATTGTAACGCTAACTTATAATTTTAAATTTGGGAATTATGCTGACTAAATTGACTAAAAGCTTTCTGTTTATCGTCATTGGTATCATTGCAAATTCTTGCATTGAGAAATTTGATCCCGATATTGATGATTATGACGATCAGTTGGTTGTGCATGGCCTTATTACTAACCTGGATGAACCATATATTATAAGGCTCTCAAAAACAAGTCCTCTCGATGAACCTGAATTTCGTCCATATACAGGAGCAACTGTTTATGTGGAAGATGATGAGGGTAATAACTATGCTTTCCCGGAAGTGGAACCTGGAATTTATCAAACTAATTCATTTACAGGAGAAGTCGGTACATCCTATAGATTAGACATAGTTACAGCTACAGGAGATGTGTATCAGTCTGATTATCAGGAATTATTAAACTCGTCTGATATTGATTCAGTTTATACTGTAACTGAAACAAGACCAACAGAAGACCCTTATTATGATGAAGTTGGTCTCCAGTTTTACGTTTCAACACAGATGATATCGTCAAATCAACTGTATTATATGTGGCAGCTGGAAGAAACTTATGAGTTTAACTCAGATTATCCTCTTGAGTATACCTACAGTGGAAGATTTACTCCATATCCTTATCCTCTTGAGTTTTTTACATGCTGGGCAACTAATCAAATTGAAGATGTTTTTCTTTTTGATGCTTCTGACCTCTCTTCGAATGAACTTCAAAAAGTACCATTACAATATGTAAATACCGAAACACGCAGATTATCAATTAGGTATAGTTTAATGACTAACCAATTTGTCATTAATGAAGATACATATGAATTTTTTAAATCTGTTCAGGAAATGAACTCTGGTGGTGATTTGCTTTATAGTATTCAGCCCTATCAAATTACAGGAAATATTGAATGTCTAAGTAATCCTGATGAAAAAGTATTGGGACTGTTTTGGGTGGCAGGAAAAAGTTCGAAGCGAATTTTTATTGACAGACCAGAAAATATGTTGTTTTATTATGAAATTTGTCCTGTAAACACCCAAGGGGTTCCATTTATTAGTAATTACTCTCCATCAGATTGGCCCCTCTATTTAACATACAATAACGTGGGAGTACTTGGCATTGTGGGACGTTCTTGCGTTGATTGTACGCAAAGAGGTGGATTTTTAGCGAAACCTGATTTTTGGATTGATAAATAAAAATTAATCAATGAAATATTTACGCATTCTTGTCATATTAGCTATTAGCTTTTTAATTACAGCTCAACTATTTGGGCAAGAAGTTGATGTAGACAATGATTTTTTAAATCAATACAGAGAAAAAACAGACCTAATTATTGATCGAAATATTTATTTAGCAGGGGAGAAGTTATGGTTTAGCGCATGGGTTAAAAGCAATTTGGATACTGTTTACAGTAAAACCATTTATATTGAGCTCTACAATGGCGAAAAGAGAATTAAACGTAAATATTCTATTGAAGAGGGCTACTGCAAAGGTTTTATTACAATTCCTAAAGATTATGTCTCTTCAGGTTTTGTTTTAAGGGCCTATACACTCTACCAGAGAAATAGCTTACCTGAAAATTATGCTTATCAGATTTTATACGTGGTAAATACAGAAAGTGGAATTCCATCTGATAATCAGCCTCAACCGGATGTTCAAAAGGATACTTTAAGCATTGTGTCAACAAATAATTCTTATAATATTACTATAGACAATAACGCAGAAAAGCGAGAACTAAATGTAACAGAAAATAGAGAGAAATATAGTGTAATATATAATTCAGAATATTCTGGTAAACCAGAAAGTGGTATTCGTTATATTATTAGAAATTCTGATTTTGCTATTGTAAAAAATGAGGAGCTTATAAAAAAGAAGTTTTCTATTCCTAAATATCAATTAACCGAAGGATATAATTATTATTTAATCTATCGTGATAAAACCCCATTAGCTTTTGGTATTATTTATAAGCCCGTAATATTTAAAACAGAGTTTATTGAAAAAGAAAAGATAAGAGCAAAAACAAGATCTAAATTGAAATTGTCCGATCTAGTTGATAATAAGTCAAGTAGTAATGTTTTATCAATTACTCGAAAAGGGTCGAGGTTTTCTTTGAAAGATTCCACAATTGCCTATCAGATGCTAGTGTATAACCCTTATCTGTTAAAAAGCTTAAATAATATATTTCCAGGTTTGAAGTCAATACCATCTAAATATGTGAGAAAAGCTTTGCGAAATCATACACTCGCAATGAAAAGCGATAGAAAATTATTAGCAAGATTGTTAGACAAGTCAAGTAATTATTTGCCAGAGATATTTGATTTAAGCATAAGAGGGACAGTAAAGAATAATAATGGTACACCAGTAGCAAATGAGTTAATATATTTATCAATATTTGATTCACATAGTCAACTGCATTTATATAAAACACTGGATGATGGTACTTTTATTTTCAATATTGAAAATATGGTAGATATCAGAAATGCATATCTCACAATGGACTCTCTAAAAACAGGAAGCGTTGATATTTTGATTGAGAACAATTTTTCCAATGATTTTTATTCGGAGTATATTCCTTTTATTATTGATACTGGTTACTTAGAAATGTTGAAGGATATGAATTTGGCTTACCAGGTTCGAAATAGCTATAGCGTTAAAGACACTTCTTACTCTCATAGCTTTAACCCAATTCCACCCATTGATATGCATGGTGAACATATCTTTCTTAAAGATTATATCGAACTTCCCTCAATTATTGATGTTTTCAGGGAAATTATACCAAAAGCATCGGTTAGAACCAGAAAAAACAAGCATTTTTTTACTGTAACAGATGATTTACGAATGTTTGTTTATGATTATCCTCTAATTTTACTTGACAATATTCCTCTGTTTAATTACAAAGAGATTTTGTAGTTAAACCCTAATAAAGTTGAAAAGATTTCGGTTGTAAATCAGCCAGTATATTTGGGTGATTATAAAATTGAGGGGATAATTGCCTTGAAGACCTATAAAGGTGACTTTGGTGATATAAATTTTTCAGGAAATTCAACTTTTTTGAAATATCAAACATATACTCCCTCTGCCAAATTTATCCAGCAAATTCCTAGAGCTAATAATTTACCCCACTTCTCAAATACTTTATTCTGGAAAGTTGGCAACCTAAATCTTAATAACCTGATTATTGATATCGATGATGGAAATGGAGAATATGAAGTTTTAATCTATGATATTCGGAATGGGGTAGAGAGTGATTATGTATATCACTCAGATTTAGAGGTTGTTATTGATGGAGAATAAGCTCAGTTTATTACTTTCTGAATTGGTTTAAAAAAAATCTATTTTCTTATTTGTATGTTAATTGATAGTTGCTATTTTTATCCAATCTAAATATGATTAAGGATGCAATTATCTGACTTGAAGACCGGCAATAGTGGAGTAGTAGTTAAAGTGAAGGGTCACAGTGGCTTTCGTCGCAGAGTTGCCGAGATGGGTTTTGTAAGAGGCAAGGAGGTAAAAGTAGTACGGAATGCTCCTTTAAAAGACCCAGTTGAGTATGAAATTATGGGATATGATGTCTCTTTAAGACGTAAAGAGGCTGAATTGATTGATATCGTTACCCTTGATGAAGCTAAAGAGATGGATTTTGGAGAGTTTATGGGATCTTTCTCTGATGAGGAGATGCTTCAAAAAACGGTTCATCTGCGAAGTAGAACTATTAATGTGGCTTTCGTTGGAAATCCTAATATTGGTAAAACAACCATTTTTAATCAACTTTCAGGAGCAAAAGAAAAAGTTGGCAATTATGGTGGAGTAACTGTTGATATAAAAAAGGCTAAGGCCAATATTGCCGGTTACGATTTTAATTTCTATGATCTTCCTGGAACATATTCACTTTCGGCGTATTCACATGAAGAGCTTTTCGTGCGAAATTTCGTTTTTAACAATGCTCCAGACATTATTGTTAATGTATTAGATGCTTCTAATCTGGAGCGTAATATGTATCTCACAACACAACTTATTGATATGAATGTGCCAGTTGTAATGGCTCTGAATATGTATGATGAGTTGGAGAAAAAAAATGCCAGTTTAGACAATAAGCATTTGGGTAATATGTTAGGGATTCCAATTATTCCAACTATTGCTTCAAAGGGAATTGGTTTAGATGATTTGGTACAATCTATAATAGATGTATACGAGGGCAGAGATGATACCTCAAGGTTGATTCATATCAATTATGGTCAGGAAATCGAAAAGTCTATTGAACGGGTTAAGCAAAAGATAAAAGGAAATAAACATCTTACTGCCACAAGGAGTGCAAGATATATTGCCATTAAGCTCCTTGAAAAAGATAAACACCTGCTTCAGATCATTGAGGAAGCACGAAATAAAGACGAAATTAGAATTACGGCTGAGGTTGAGTCGGCAAGACTTGAAAAAGTATATAGCGATAAAGCTGATGCTATATTTACAGATGCAAAATATGGTTTTGTGGCTGGAGCATTAACAGAAACTTATTCAGAAAGTCCCGTGCGTCGGAGAAGAAAGACAGAGATTATTGATACTTTTTTGACACACAAGCTATTTGGGTTTCCTGTCTTTTTTGCATTTATGTTTACCATGTTCTTTTTCACTTTCAATGTTGGACAATATCCTATGGAGTGGATAGATGGATTGTTTGCATGGCTGAATTCAACAAGTATCGAATTTTTGCCAGAAGGTTCATTCAGGCATTTACTTACGGATGGGGTTATTAGTGGAATAGGCTCGGTATTGATCTTTTTGCCAAACATCCTGATTCTCTTTTTCTTTATTAGTTTAATGGAAGATACTGGTTACATGGCTAGAGCAGCTTTTATTATGGATAAAGTCATGCACAAAATTGGACTACATGGTAAATCTTTTATACCATTGCTAATGGGATTTGGTTGCAATGTGCCGGCAATTTTATCTACCCGGATTCTTGAAAATAAGCAAGATAGACTCTTAACCATGCTCATTAATCCTTTTATGAGCTGCAGTGCGCGTTTACCTGTTTACATATTAATAATTGGAGCCTTTTTTCCGCAATATCCAACCCTAATGTTGATGGGAATCTATTCTTTTGGTATTTTATTAGCAATTATTTCAGCATTAGTTTTTAAAAAGATATTATTCCGACAACCAAGTGCACCTTTTGTAATGGAATTACCTCCTTATAGAGTGCCAACCTTGCGAGTTACTCTTACACATATGTGGGATAAAGCTGTTGAATATATTAAAAAAGTGGGTGGGACTATCTTAGTGGCCGTAATAATAATTTGGGCCTTAAAGTTTTATCCTCAGAATGATGAGCTCCTTCAAAAAAAGACTGAAGCTATTGCTCAAATCGAACAAATGGATATTTCTCAGTCTGGTAAGGATGAGATGCTTACTGAAGCGCATTTACAATATGAAAAGTCTCATCTTGAGCAATCATATCTTCGACAAATAGGTAGTTTTATCGAGCCTGCCATTGTACCATTGGGAATGGATTGGAAAATGGGAGTTAGCATTCTTACAGGTGTTGCAGCTAAAGAGATAGTAGTTAGTACGTTAGGTGTTATTTATCAAACGGATGAGGAGAATACAAGTTCTCTAATTATGAAATTGAGAGAAGAAAGTCAAAACAGTGGCGAGCCTAAAGCGTTATACAATTTAAGAGCACTCTCTTTCTTAATATTTATTTTAATTTATTTCCCATGTGTGGGAGTAGTTGCGGCAGTTAAGAAAGAGACCGGTGGATGGAAATGGCCAATCTTTTTGATTGTCTACACAACCGGATTAGCATGGTTTTTATCATTTTTGGTTTTCCAACTAGGTGTATTTTTAATGAATTTATTATGATACAAGATATTTTAACTCATAGTCTATTATTATTTAGTATTTTTTTGGTTCTAAGATCTTTCTGGAGATTCTTTACCGTTAAAACCAGCAGTAAAAGTACATTGTCTGGATCCGCGCATTCTTGTGGATCATGTAATAGTTCCTGTTCAATGAAAAGTCTAATGACAACCATTGAATTGAATGCCAAAGAGATAAAAACATTAAACTAAGGATACTCTTAAGCCATTTCAACTTTCATACTGTAAATAGAGAGAAAATTTTATCCGGCATAGTGCCTCTAAGCAACAAATTTCACCATTAATTGAATATTTATTTTTTAAAGGATTAAAAAGTATACCTTTGCTCCGAACTTATTCCCGTTAGTCTGTGCTTATGCTGAAATATTTGAAAAGATCATATCCGTTTAACGATGACTTGAAAAGAAACTCAAAGATTATTTTCTTTATAAGCGTAAGTATATTCGTTTTTTTACTATTATTTCAACCTCTTGATATTAGCTCCCTTGAAGGTAAAGAGAAGTTTTATCTAATAGCCGGATTAGGTGCTATCACTTTTCTTTCACTAAGCATTAATTTGTTGGTGCTGCCAAGTATAGTTCCTCAAATCTTTTTGCATAAGGAATGGGTAATTTGGAAAGAAATTTTGTGGAATCTCTGGTTGCTTTTTACCATTGCATTTGGTTATTTTTTAATGTACAAAACGCTGGGGATTATTGAGTTTAGTTTTTATATGATTATAAAGATGCTATTAATTGCAATTATTCCATTAACAGGATTAATTGTTTTCAACCACAATAGGCTGCTAAGACATCATTTGAAAACTGCATATGATTTAAATGCTAAACTTAAAAGTCATAGAGAAATTGAAGAGAAGTTGATTCATTTTGACTCAGACTACCAGAAGAATAAATTGTCTTTAAAGGCCAGATTACTAATTCTCATACGCTCAGCTGATAACTATATCGAGATATTTTGGAAAGATGAAAATGGAATTCAAAGTCAACTAATTAGGAGTACTTTGATAAAAGCTCAGGAGTTAATGAAAGATTATAATTATTTCTTCAAGTGCCATCGATCATATATTGTGAATGTGAATCATATCGATCGGGTTGAGGGTAATTCTCAAGGTTACCGATTATATTTTGAAAATTTCGAATTTGATGTGCCTGTGTCTAAAAAAGCAATTAGAGAATTAAAAGATCGCGTAAAATTTTTATAAAACTCCAGCATTTCGCCACTAAATACCTGTTTTTTATCCCTAAAATAGTATTACATCCCTTTTTCATAGTTGTTTGCCACGATTTTTAAAATATTTGACTTTATGAGCCTAGGTTTGTCATGAATTAATTTACTTTTTTATGATGAAACCACTTCAAATAGGAAATTTAACAGTGCAAAAACCCATTATTCAAGGAGGTATGGGTGTTGCTATTTCATTGTCAGGATTAGCCAGTGCAGTTGCTAATCAAGGAGGCATAGGTGTTATTTCAGCTGCGGCTATAGGCATGACTGAACCAGATTATAAGAAGAACTTTAGAAAAGCTAATCAGAATGCATTGCGAAAACATTTGCGAATAGCTCGTGAAAATACAAATGGAGTTATAGGAGTTAATCTAATGGTTGCATTAAACGATTATGATGAGTTGTTAGAGGTTTCTATAAAAGAGGGCGCAGATGTTGTAATTATGGGAGCGGGGCTACCTCTTAAATTGCCTGAGTTTGTATTAAATCAAGGATTTGAAAATATTCATACTAAATTTATTCCGAAAGTTTCTAGTCCAAAAGCTGCTAAACTTATTTTTCAATATTGGGCATCAAAATTCAACCATGTACCCGATGCTATAGTTGTTGAAGGGCCAAAAGCCGGAGGTCATTTGGGCTTTAAAAAGCAAGAATTGGAGAATAGTAAAACTAATTTGAAAGATCTAGTTAGCGAAACGGTAAAAGTTGCTGAAACATTTGGCGAGATGTTCAATAAAAGTATTCCTGTAATTGCTGCCGGAGGTATTTATACGGGCATGGATATGTATGAGATTATGAAATACGGAGCTTCTGGTGTGAAAATGGGTACACGTTTCGTTACAACTTATGAATGTGATGCTGATATAGCATTTAAAATGAAATACATAGAAAGCAAGGAGGAGGATATCACATTAATTGATAGTCCTGTTGGTTTGCCAGGAAGAGTTATCAATGGCGATTTTGTAGAAAAAATTGCCAGGGGTGAAACAAAGCCTTTTAAATGTCCATGGAAGTGTCTAAAATCATGTAATTTTAAAGAAGCTCCTTATTGTATTTCAGAAGTTTTACACAACTCTGCAAATGGAAAGTTTGAAGAGGGATTTGCGTTTGCAGGTACTAACGCATATAAAGCTACCAGGATTCAAACTGTCAAACAAGTTTTTGATGATATTGAGTTAGGATATAAAGTAAAAGAATATGATATGCAGCCAGTGAGAATTGCCATTCAAAATCGAGCATTCGCTGTGTGAAAATATAGTAAAATAAAAATGGGCAGTCATTAGGCTGCCCATTTTAGTTTAATATTTTTTTTCGTCTATGACATTTCCATCCTTATCAAACTTAAGCCAGGTACCGCTTTTTTCTCCATCTTTATAAAACATTTGGTAAACGGTATTACCATTTTCATCAGCAATAATCCATTTTCCATCTTTTTTGCCATTTTTAAAATTTGCAATGGCAACTTTCTTGCCCTTAGGATTCCAACGTATCCATTCACCGTCTTTTTCATTCATGTTATATGATCGGAGCTCTTTTTTAGTACCATCTTCGTAATAGTACATCATCTCACCATGCTTCAACCCATCCTTAAAACTTAGTGATGCTTTAATATTACCGTTATCGTAGTTTTGAGTAATAGTTCCTGAAAATAAATTATTATCAGGGCCGTAAAATTTGCCATCTTTTTCTTCAAGTTGGCCAAATGTAATTAACGAACTCAATAGTAAGCCTAATATTATTGTATAGCGCATAGAATGTTAATTTAACGTAAAGTAGTTTAAAGATATCTATTTTATTTGTTTGCATAAAAAAAAACCGAATGTTGCCATTCGGTGGATTTATCTTTTTTCAATAGACATTTATTTTTCAATCATTTCGAGTGATACGGTCAAACTTTTTTCTTCTTGTATGTTCGCACTAATTTTTTTCTCTTCGTAACTAATATATGAAACTTTGATGGTCACATCATTTGAATTTGGAGCCAGTAATGAAAAATTACCATCAAAATCCGTATATGCTTCCTGATTTAAATCTTCAATAAAAACTTTCACTCCAGTAAGAGCTTCGCCAGTTTTACTGTCAATTATTTTTCCGCTAACCTGCACTGTTGCAGCTGGAGCGTTGTTTTTGTCGTCATTTTTTGCTGATACGTTAAGGGCAAAAATAAGTGCGATCGAAAAAATTAATATCTGTTTCATAATTTTAGGTTTTAATTACACTGCGAAAATATGCTCTCTTTTCTTATGGTGTGTTAAGTGAATATTAACTAAATATTAATTGTTTAATGTTGATAAATATTTGAATATTTCTTCGAATTTATTTTTTCATTAAATTGAAATACGTATATTTGCAGCCCTGAAACGAAAGAAATTTTATAACATTATAAAAGGAACGAACGATGAAGCGTACATTTCAGCCTTCGAACAGAAAGAGAAGAAACAAACAAGGTTTCCGTGAGCGCATGTCTACAAAGGCAGGACGCAAAGTATTAGCTCGTAGAAGAGCAAAAGGTCGTAAGAGACTTACTGTTTCAGATGATATGGCAGTAAAAGGTTAATTGAAATTATTTAAATTAACATAAGGGAGTAAAGGCCATGGTCTTTACTTTTTTTTTATATGCATATTTTGAATATTGATAGTATTGTCGATAAAGCTTTTCGTCATGAAAGACTTTCGCTTGAAGAAGCTCTTTTTTTGACTGAGAATATTTCAATTCCAAAATTGGGAAGTATTGCCAATGATTTGAATTCAGTTAAGAATCATGACAAAGTTTTTTTTAATCGGAACATTCACATTGAACCCACAAATATTTGTGTAAACCACTGTCTTTTCTGCTCATACCGAAGACGAAAAGGTGAGGAGGGTAGCTGGGAATACAGTGTGTCCGATATGTTAAAAATAGCTGAAAAAGCAATTCAGGATGATCCTAAACTGACTGAATTCCATTTGGTTGGAGGCGTTCATCCTGATAGGGGATTAGCGTTTTATTTGCAATTAATTGCTGCATTACGAAAGTCATTTCCTCAAGTGCATATTAAGGCCTTTACTGCTGAAGAAATTGTGCAAATGTGCAAAGTGGATGAGGTAGATTTGAATAATGGTTTACAGCAACTCATTGATACCGGGTTAGACTCAATGCCAGGCGGTGGTGCCGAAATATTTAAACCTGAGATAAGAAGAAAAATTTGTCCTGATAAAATCTCCGGTGATGAATGGTTGCATGTGCATCAATTGGCTCACGAAAAGGGTATTTATACTAATGCAACTATGCTTTATGGGCATTATGATACTATGCGCGATAGATTAGAGCACCTGGAAGCACTACGCACATTACAGGATAAAACAGGCATGTTCAATGCTTTTATACCCCTTAAATTTAAGGCTGCCAATAATAAAATGAGCCATTTGGGTGAAGTAGACATTATTGAGGATATTAAAACTTATGCTATTTCACGTATCTTTTTAGATAATATTTCCAATATAAAAGCTTATTGGCCCATGCTAGGCATAGATCAAGCACTTCTACTTTTGCATTTTGGAGTAAATGATGTGGATGGTACTATCGCCGATACCACAAAAATTTATAGTATGGCAGGTAGTAAGAAAAACCCGTCAATGCACTCAGAACAGTTGGTTGCGCTCATTAAAAAGAATAATAAAATCCCTGTGGAACGTAATAGTGTATACGACGAATTGAAAATTTATTCCTAAAAAATTTAAACGTATACCATTCCTAAATTCAAAGATTTTATCTTTGTGGAATATAAAAATTAATAGCATGGAATTTTTGCGTTTTCTTAAATCCAAAACCTTTGGAAAACATATCTTAATAGCATTAGCCTCCCTTATAGTTTTTATTTGGTTGGTTTTCTTTATTTTGAAAATCTATACCCATCATGGGCAGGCTTTACTTGTTCCTGATTTTACAGGATTAACTAAAGTAGAAGCCGCTGAATTGGCAGATGATAAGGATCTTACAATTGAAATTGCTGATTCCGTATTTATCGAAGGGCGCATAAAAGGGACAGTGGTGGATCAAAACCCCAGGCCTGATTTTAAAGTGAAAGAAGGCAGGACAATATTCCTTACTATTAATGCGTTTAACAAGGCAAAGGTGCCAATTCCAAATACTGTTGGAGTGTCATACCGCCAGGCGAAAGTATCGTTGGAAAGTGCAGGTTTAATGGTTGGTAGGTTGATTTATAGACCAGACCCAATGAAAAATTATGTAATTGAACAGCGAATGACTGGCAGAATTATTGAGCCGGGAACAATGATTCCCAAAGGCAGTAAAGTTGATTTGGTTTTGGGAAAAGGATATGGTAATCAATATCAGGCAGTTCCTGATATAATTGGAATGAGTAAAACAGAGGCTTTTCAAACAATTAATGATAAATATTTTAATGTAGGTGGTGTGCTTTATGACGAGTCGGTAATGACTTATAGCGATTCTCTAAATGCAAAAGTTTATGATCAGAAACCGGTGCCAAATCGTCGTATAAAAATGGGATCCTACATCGATATTTGGATGACAGTGAAAGAAGATAAGTTTAAAACAGATTCAATTGATGCAAATTAGATTTAAAGGATATAAAATAATAGTATTTGTTTTGTTTATGACCTCTGCCTCAATGTTATTCGGGCAGGAATATCTGGATGAACTTTCAGGGAATCCGATTCTCAAAGAGCATCTCCAAAAAGAGTCTGCACAATTAAAAAATGGCACTCGTGAAGTTATTTCACTTCCGTTTTTTGATGATTTCTCGATCATATCAGTTCAACCGGATTATACCAAATGGTTAGATCAAAATGTTTTTATAAATGATAACTATGGTTTAAATACCCCTACTGTGGGTGTGGCAACTTTTGATGCTATTGATCAATTTGGAAATTTATATCCATTTAATGATACAGCTTCTACAATGAACGGAGATACTTTGACCTCTGCTTATGTAGATGCTTCAACTTATATTGTCTCTGATAGCTTATATCTAACTTTTTTCATTCAAGGTGGTGGATTGGGGAATACGCCTCAAACAAAAGACAGTATTTTTTTGCAATTTAAATATAAAGATACCGACACAACTTACTGGAAAACGGTTTGGAGTAGAATAGGTGAGGATATGGACTACTTTGAACCTAATTTTGTTCCTTTTACAGATCAAGGATTTATCCACGATAGTTTGCAGTTCAGATTCATTAACAAGTTTTCTCTGGAATACGCCGGAATGAACTGCGATCACTGGAATCTTGATTATGTTTATTTAGATGCAGGACGTTCCGCAAATGATTCATTAATTGACGAAGTTGCATATACTCACCGTATTAATCGCCTTTTTAATATATACAGTGCTGTTCCTTGGAGAGCTTATAAAGACAATTATCAGGATATTGTGGATAGAATAGTTTTTAAGTTTAGAAACTATTCGGAAGATATTATGAATATCACACCATATTTTCGATGGACAAATCTTTATTCCGGTGAAAATGGTGAAAGAGGTAACATAGCTAATAATTATTTGGCTAATACTTCCTATGAAAAGGTTGATAATATAACAAATAGTAGCAGCATATTTGAATTAGATAATTCAGATTCTGCAAAGTTTTTAGTTGAGAACCGTTTTAGAATAAGTGAAACAGATTTTGAAGAAAATAACCAAACTGGTCGTGTGATAGATATGTATAATTACTATTCATATGACGATGGTTCTGCTGAAGGAATGTATGGAGTTAGTAACAAATTTGGAATGATTGCTGTAAAATTCACAACATTTACAGACGACACTCTTCTTAGGGCTATTAGAATCTACTTTAATAAAAGTAGGTATGATGAAAATCGATATTTTAATTTAATGGTCTGGGACCAAGGTGGATCTGGCCCAGGTGAAGTGCTTTATAATAAAACAAGAAATTTACCTGCATATTCTGATACAATTAATGGTTTTGTAACTTACGAATTTGACAGTGCGGTAATCGTTGGAAATACTTTTTATATTGGGTGGCAAAAAATTACCGATCAAAGATTAAATATGGGATTTGATAAGAATTTCATCGCTTACCAAAGGAATTATTACAATGCAAATGGGTCATGGGAATTATCACAATTTAGTGGTTCTCTGATGATTAGGCCAGTTATGAGAGATATGTTTGCTTATCGTAACACTTTTGTGGAATTCGAAGAATCGATAATTGAGAAAAAGTCATTTGTATTGTATCCAAACCCATTATCTAATAATAACATATTACATATCCGATCTAAGTTTGATACATTTTCTGTAGGAATTTATGACCAAATGGGCCGTCTGGTTATTAACGAGGATTCAAAAGATGAGATTGATATGTCCCAAGTTGATCACGGTGTTTATTTTGTAAGAATAACTGCCCAAAACGAATATTACACTTATAAGATTATTAAATAACCGGTATTATGGAGGAGAATGCTCAGGAGATGTATGAACACTTTCAATTTATTGCTGATCCGGGTCAAAACCCAATTCGTATTGACCGTTTTTTAGTTGATAGAATTGAAAATGCCAGTAGAAATAAAATACAGGAAGCAGCTTCAGCTGGATATATTTTTGTAAATAACAAACCCGTAAAATCAAATTATAAAGTGAAACCCGGAGATGATATTCGGGTGATGATGAGTCAGCCTCCCCGCGAGATTGAAATTATCCCAGAAGATATTCCACTTGATATTGTACACGAAGATGATAGCTTAATAGTTGTAAATAAACCTGCTGGTTTGGTTGTGCATCCGGGTTATGGAAACTACACAGGAACTTTAGTAAACGCTTTGGCGTGGCATTTTAAAGATTTACCGATGTTTAAGGATCACAAAGATCCTCGTCCGGGTTTAGTGCATCGAATTGATAAAAATACATCAGGATTGTTGGTTATTGCAAAAACCGAGGAGGCTAAAACTAAATTGGCAGAGCAATTTGCTGATCACTCTTCTCAAAGGACTTATCAGGCATTGATCTGGGGAAGTCCAAAAGAAGATGAGGGAACAATTGAAGGGCATATAGGACGTTCATTGAAGAATCGTAAAGTGATGACAGTCTTTCCGGAAGGAGAGTATGGAAAACATGCCATAACTCATTATAAAGTACTTCGCAGATTTGATTATGTAAGTCTTATAGAATGCAAATTAGAAACTGGTCGCACACATCAGATCAGAACCCATATGAAGCATATCGGACATCCAATTTTCAATGATAACGAATATGGAGGCGATGCTATTCTAAAAGGCACCACTTTCACAAAATACAAACAATTTGTACGCAATTGTTTTGAGGTTTGCCCACGCCAGGCATTACATGCAAAAACTTTGGGATTTGTACATCCTGAAACAAAAGAAATGATGAGTTTTGATTCTGACCTACCTGCTGATATGCAAGAACTACTCTCTCGATGGGAAAATTATTTACAGAACCGAATCGAAAAGTCTAATTAGTCTTTCAATTTATCATTTTTTCAGATTACTTTTGATCAACTAATTTTCAATATCTGCTCTATGAAGAAAAAGATAGCTTTGGTATCAGGTGGCTATTCCAAAGAGGATGTGGTATCATTTAACAGTGCTAAAGAAATTGCTGTAAGTATAGATCCTGAAAAATATGAGGTATTTCTAGTCTTAATCAATAGAGAAAAGTGGGTGTATATTGATAAAACAGGAAATGAATTTTCATTAGACAAAAATGATTTTACTGTTAAGGTTAATAGTAAGATAATAGAGTTTGATGCAGTATTTATAACTATACACGGGACACCCGGAGAAGATGGCAAGCTCCAAGGCTATTTTGATATGATTAAAATGCCATATAATACTTGCAATGCTTTTACCTCCTCACTTACATTTAATAAAGTTGCTACTAAAAAATATTTAGAGACTTTAGGTATAAAAACAGCTCCTTATTTTTTCCTAAGAAGAAATCAAAACTATGAAGTTAAAGAGATTGTAAAGAAACTGGGTTTGCCAATGTTTGTAAAACCTAATGCAGGTGGCAGTAGTTTTGGTGTTACTAAAGTTAAAGAAGAAAAGGAACTTGCGAATGCCATTGAAAATGCTTTTGCAGAAGATAATGAAGTATTAATCGAATCCTTTATTGACGGTACAGAAGTTACTTGCGGCTTAATAAAAACGAAGAATGGCAAAATAATATTCCCTGCAACCGAGATTGTTAGCAAAAACGAGTTTTTCGATTATGATGCAAAATATAATGGAGAGGCTGATGAAATAACTCCAGCTAGAATTACAGACAAGCAAATGGAAGCTGTAAAATCACTATCTTCTGATATTTATGATGCGCTTGATTGTTTTGGAATAGTTAGAATTGACTATCTCATGAGGAATGATGAATTATTTGTAATTGAGGCGAATACAGTACCTGGAATGAGTGCTGCAAGCATTGTACCTCAGCAAGCTGAAGCTTATGGAATGACTACCAGGGAGTTGTTTTCAATAGTATTACAAGAAACTCTGGAGCGTAAAGCCTAATATGAAAATATTGGGTATAGATGGTTGTCCGAAAGGATGGATCGGAATCCTGATTAGGGAAAATTGTGAATGGGATTATCTCGTATCTGATTCTTTAGAAGAAATACAAAATAAATTTAACCCAGATTATTGTTTTATTGATATCCCGATTGTTTTAAGTGAGAATAATGCAAGCAGAATATGTGATATGAATCTGCGGAAGCTTTTACCAACTAATTATCGTTCATCAGTTTTTAATCCCCCAGTTAGATCTGCAATAGAAGCTTCAAGCTATAAAGAAGCTTGTGAAATAAATAAAATTTTGACAGGCAAAAAGATTAGTTTACAAACCTGGCATATAATGCCTAAAATAAGTGCGGTTAATGATTTTTTAATAGATAATACTCATTTAAGCAGCAAGTACTACGAATCTCATCCGGAAACCTTTTTCTTTCGTTTAAATGGGGGTATAGACCTTGTTAATAAAAAGAAAACACAGTTGGGACGAATAGAAAGGTTAAATATCCTAAAAATGATACATATTAAAGCAGAGGAAATATATAAAACAATACTTTCGGAGACATTGCGGAAAGATGTAGCATATGATGATATTTTGGATGCAATTGTGTTATCTGTAGCGGGAATTAATTTCTTTCCTGATAATTTTGAGATGATCCCTGAAGAAAAGATTGAGGCTGAATCGGGCGCTTTGCAGAATGTATTTATACCAAAAAAGCTACCTCATTTGAGATAGCTTTTTGATTATTTATCTGAGTTTATTAAAAGTTCGTTGTAATAGTATGTTTATATAACTTTTCTGTGAACTTTTCTCCTGTAGCTTTAGATTTGTAATAAATCATTCCATTTACAAGAGGTGTTGCATTTGAACTATATTCTGATATTGCAAGATCTTTATCAACTTCAAGAACGAGTTCATGGTCACCTTTACCTTCGAATGTTTTGTTAACATTATTAAAAGAGATTGGCGATATTTTGTCATATTTTAATACAACTCTTTCAATTACAAATGGGCTGTCATATTTAGAGTGAATGTTAAATGTGATCTTCACATTTCTAGCTGTTTCACTATCCATATCGCCAGCATTCATTAGTATATCACCATTCAAGTGAATTTTAACTTGATCTTCGTTAATATTGAAATAGAAGTCATGTTTTAAATTATTGTATTTAATAGAATGACGAATATTAACTCTGTTATCAGGATCATCAAAACAGTATTGAGGATCATATAAGATTTTCCATCCAGTTTTTGTAGGTTCAATATTAGTAATTGTGGCACATTTATTTGGCACCATTACTTTTGGTTTCTTTGAAGCAATTACTACCTGATCACCAATAACTAATGAGTATTCAATATGACCTTTTTTATTAATTTCAGGATTAACAGTAATCGATTGTAAACGAGTTTTAAGTTGCGTCATACCTGTAATTGCCTGATCTTTTCTTGGCCCAGGGAAACGCTCTTTAAGTTGGTCTAACTCTTTAATGGCTCCTTCCATTGCTTCGATAGAAGTCATGGTTTCAATATTATCAAGTATGCCATTTAGTTGCTTAGTTAATTCACGATCAATTTTTTCAAAAGCCATTACAAGTTTTTTCAATTCTCCTTCTGAGAATGGATACTTAACATGTTAATGAGCAATTTTTTCTCCTGTTTTTTTATCTTTCAGCTTTTCCCAATAAAACTCTTCTGCTTTATTAAGTGATATACCTTTTACGAAAGAAACATCAGCTGATTTTGATTGAGTTGTTGACTCATAGTTTTCAGCATAACTACTCAAATTGTTAAGCATATCTTCTTTACGAGTCATTTTACTTTCGAATACTACGTTTTCTGCAACTGCGCGAATAATTTTTTCTTTAATTCTAACGAGTGCATCTTCTTTCGCTTTTTCTAGATCCGAACCAGTACCAACAATAATAATATAATCTTTAACTAATCCATTGACCCATTTTGGTGCTTTTCTTTGACTGCTTTCGTCGAATTTCATTTGTGCCTTTGTTTGAATAGGAGCAAAGGCAAACAATAAAGCAGCGATAAGCATTATGTGTGCAATTTTTTTCATAGGATTTGATTTTAAAATACGACTTCAATTTACAAAAAAATATGTTATTGTCGTATTTATAAGTTTGAATGAATTGTTAACATCGTTATTATATAAAAAAATCAGTATCCGGAATACCGGGATACTGATTTTTCATACATGTTATAAATTCATTATGGATTTTCTCTTTCAAGTTTATCCATTTCTTCGTCGAATTTTTCTTTAAACTTCATGCGGTCATACTTAAGCTGAAGTTTTTTGTCTTTAGAAATCTTCTCATCAATTCCGTTGTAGATAACATCTTTTTTAACTTGAATTGCAAGATAAGTCTCATAAAGACCACTTTGACTGTTAGTACCTGTTTTTTCACAAGTTACAGCAGTCTCTAAAAGTTGCTGTTTTACAACGTCACGTGTCATTTGCTCAAAGCTTTGCTCAAATTCTGAAGCATCACCAACATCAATTTCGTTAGTATATTGCTCAGTTACTGACTTGATAGTTGAGTTAATAAGTCCAGCAAGACGCGTTTTTGCGTTTAGCATTGCTTTGTCTTTTGATGTTGCCAGGTTACGACTCTTACCGCTACCTGCAGCGCGGAAAAACTCAGCATCTGAATATCCTTTGTCTTGACAAGGGATACTAATTTCTTGGAAGTTAGAGTCTTTCTTACCTGTTTCTTTTGGCCCACCGCAACTCATAAAAGATACAACGGCTAGCATCATGGTTACTGATAAAATTCCTTTCAATTTCATTTTCATAACTGAAAAATTTAATGATTACATTGGTAAATTTGTGAATTTAATTCTTTTTAGACAAAATAATTTGGTAAATATCGGTGTTAATAATATATTAAATTTATTTATATGTTTGATTTCTAGTTTTTTATAACTGAAAATCCAATTGACTTTACAACTCGCTGATCTGGCGAAATGTTGAAAATCCAGTCCAAAATTGGCTTGTAAGCTACTTTTCCTGTGTAAGGAATCGGCTCTTTTAATAGTACTATGATTAATCTATGTGGTTCTTGAGTTATTTTTGTATTCATAATATACTCTATTTCCGTGCTAGGAAATATTTGTTGGGAATTGGCTGTTAACTTGAAATCATTTTCGTATTTATTAGGAAATAATATATATGATTCCTGCTGTCTTGCGATTAAAAACATTCTTACATAACATTCTTTTGTTGGTTTAATCTTAAGTGAAAGTGCTTCATTATTATTGTAAAATGATTTTATTCCTTCGGTCCATGCATCAAATGTTCTATCTTCTTCTTTATCATATTTAAGAACTTTAGCATCAATTGTAACTTCGGCTTTAAGTGTATAGCTTTTAGGATCAAAGCTGGCTATTGTATCAGTTATAGAAACTGACGTTACTACTCCTTTTATATTAGTAAACACATTTGAAGTAAAGACTTCTTCATATTCACCAGGTGTTTCACTTTTAAACAAGTTTTGATATATATTAATGTGTTCGTGTATTCCAGCTTTCATTAATGCATTTAATTTTGCATTTTTTAGGGCATCATTAATTACCTGAGCAGGTGATGAAATAATCCCACCTATTGCTGTTCCTTTTATATCCTTAAGCTTGATGGTTTTGTTTTTTTGCGCATTTAAACTAATAGCAGAAAAAATTATCGCAAAAATGAGAATATAAATCTTAGCCATAGTTATTATTTATTAGTCTAAGATAGGAATAATTTGCTAGAAAATCTTGATTTATTAAAAGAGACATTTAAATCCAACCACTAAGATATCGTCTACTTGCTCATTTTCTCCTTTCCAAATGTCAAATTGTTCTGTAAATATTTCTTTCTGATCAATCATGGGTTTATGATGGTTTTCTTCAATCATACTTCTAAATCTTTTATTTAGAAATTTTTTATCTTTTTCTCCTCCAAATTGATCGAGGTAACCATCCGTTGTAAGGTAAAATGAATCATTAGAATCGTAATTGATCATGGTAGTGTTAAATCTGAAAATATTCTTTTTACCATAATTTCCGCCACCTACTGTTAATTTGTCTCCTTTTATAATGTTGAGATGTCCATTAGATACATGGTACAAATTATGAAATGCTCCAGAAAAGAGGAGTAGGTTGTGAGATTCATTTATTAAACATAATCCTATATCCATTCCATCTTTCACTTCCAGGGCAGATTTCTCATAATTGAGGATGTTTGTAAGTTCAAAATGCAAATCACTAAGCAATTCGGATGGCTGTTTGAATTTAACATTGCTTTCATTAAGAATTTTGTTCATTAATGAATAAGCTAAAACAGCAATGAATGCTCCGGGTACTCCATGGCCAGTACAATCTACTACTGCAAGTACAATTGTATCTTCATATTGAGCAAACCAGTACATATCTCCACTTACTATATCTTTTGGAACAAAATGAATAAAGCTGTCTTTAAAGATTTTTTGAAAAGAGGTAGTTTCTGGGAAAATGGCTCTTTGAATTTTACGTGCGTAGTTTATGCTATCAATTAAGTCTCTATTTCTAGATATGAGTTTTTTATTAGAACGTTCAAGGTTTTCTTTTTCAGAAATTAATTTATCAAGTCTTGCTTTGTTTTCTATTGGTAAATCGTTTTCACTTAAGTTAATAATATGTAATATGCATGTTTCATTCTTGTATGCACTCAAAATAGCCTCAAATTCAATTTCAGTTTTTAACTTAGACTTTAATTGAATAGAAAACTCTCTGTTCTTTGATATAGCTTGATTTACTTTAGTGAAAAACTCACAATCCTTTTCAGTAATTATAAAATCATTAATGTTATCAGCTACTTGAAAGTAATGCTCCCCATTTTTATTATTATTATATTCTTGATATTCCAGGATTTTGCCTTTTCTATCTATTATAATAACAATATCAGCAATGAATTTAATAAAGCTGTTAAATTTTTGTTCGAAAATAAAATGTGCAAGTCTGTTTTCTTTATCAGGATGAGGAGAATTAGCCTTCAATAGTTTGATCTTTTCTTTTTTTGAAAAGTAAGAGCTACTGGGATCCAATATATTATCTATGATATCTTTATTAATCACAACTTTTTTCTTCCTGATTTTGCTTTAAATATAGAATTTCTTTTAGGAAAAAGGAATAGCTGCAATTTGTTTTTGTGCAAAAAAAAAGATGCTTTAAGCATCTTTGGTGTTATTTGATTTTCTAATTAGACTGTAAATAAATAGCCCCCCAGACAATAGGAGTAATCCTCCTGAAATTGGTATTGGGTTCCCTCCACCACCTCCTCCAGGATCTGGTGGGAGACCTTTTGCTGGACCAGTATTGTCTCCAAAACTCTTTTTTTCAAAAGTTTTCTTTTTGGGCTGATTGAATTCAGATTCTCTCTGTCCAAAAGAAGATAAGCTTAAGAAAATCAGCATGGATATAATTACGTATGTTACTTTGTTCATATCTTCCTAACTTCTACTTCACTAACGTTTTACGATACAAAAATGTTTCGTCTTGAATAATATTCACAACAAAGATATCTGTTTTTTCGGGAATGGTAAAAACATGATGTGTTTTTGTTGTTAATGATTTATTAATGATAGGTCGACCTAAAACATCGTAAACCAGTATTTTACCATTATTGATAGGCTCCTTTGATTTGATAACTAGTGTGTTATTGTATGTATAACAGTTTATTAAATTGTTTGATAATTCTGAAATGGTATTTGGAGCCTTAGTTATGTATATTACAAAACGATCATTAAACTCACCAATTTCAGAAGTAAATTCATATGGGAAATTTGTAATGTCTTGAAATATATTTAACACATTGTCATAGATTCCAATTGCAATATCTTCATTGAATGCTTCTATGTGTGTAACACCTATTGATATTGGACCCTCAATATTTGTCCTGTAACCTATTTTTAATGTAATTGGGTTTTGGATATCAGATAATAATTCAGAGTTCAAGGTGTTGATTGCTAGTAGTTTATTCTCAGAGTTTGTGATTGTATATATCTGAGGGACTTCTTCTACCCAACTGAATAACTTGTAACCATCATATTGTTTATCAAATTCATCTGTACCTTCTGGGTGAAAAAATATTTGGAGATTATCTTTCTTTTCTTCTTGACTAATATCTATTTTCAAATTGCTATATAATGATCCCTTATAAAAGCTACCATCACCTTTTACTCTAACTTGATTATCCATGCCTAGTGTACCTGAACTTACAGTTGAATATACAAAGAATCCCTGTGTGGGCGGAATTAGATTAGAACTTAGATAGGGCAAGGGCCGGTAGGTGCTTCCATCCCAAATATATGCAGTCCCTGTAATGTCACTTTTGTCCCAACCAAGACTAGCTCCCCAGTCTATCGGCGATGGATATGGGTTGCCTACAAGATTCCATCCATAAGTTTCTGTATCATCTCCTGTGTCGGCATTAGTTACACTTATGCTTTCCGAACCATTATTGAATGACCCAGTGAACGAAATAGTTTGCGCAGATGTGTTGTATCGTACACCATAGCCTTGCATGGCATTTAATGAAGAGCTGCTGGTTAAATTAACCCATGCTGGAGTTGCTTCGTCAAAACTTTGAACATAAAGCCCTGTAAGTTGAGTTATGTCAGAATTGCTATTAGGAATTGAAAGTAAGTGCCAGGTATCAGCTGGAATATATCTTTCATAAGTGCTTGTTCCAGTTACAGATATATTTCCAGTGGTATTACAAATTATGCCACTACTACCACTGGCTCCTTTTACAATAGCGTTTTTACTTACAGTTAATGTCGCACCGTTTATTGTTAAATTCCCACCACTTTTTATTAATAATTCCTTTATTGATGCATTTGACGTGATTATAGGATCA
>PKTE01000298.1 GCA_002869335.1 Salinivirgaceae bacterium
AACACATTTAAGAAGAAAAGAACAAACAATAAGGTTAGGTACTAATTTAGTGTAAAGTCTAATCTTTAACTTTTGTAAAGGATGTATCTTAACGAACATTCACAGCGATGCAAACGCATTAAAAATAAAAAAAATCTCTTGTTTTTTGAACCTTTTTGTAATAACTTCGTAATTACAATTAAACGATTAGATTATGGAAGTTTCAATAGTACAAATAGGCAATTCTAAAGGGATTCGACTTAGTAAAACAATTCTGGAGAAATACAATTTAAAGGACAGAGTTGAAATGATTCTTGACAAAGGACAAATAATTCTCAAACCGATTTCAAAACCACGGAAAGGATGGGAAAAGGCATTCAAGAAAATGGCTGAGAATGGCGATGATAAATTGTATTTTAACGACGTTTTTGAAGACGAAAACCTGGAAGAATGGAAATAATTCAATATGAAATCTTTCTTGTTAATCTCGACCCGACAATTGGAAGCGAGATAAAAAAGACAAGACCTTGCGTGGTGATTTCTCCAAACGAGATGAATAGACATTTAAAGACGATCGTGATTGCACCAATGACGACAAGTTCAAAAAACTATCCGACACGAGTTGAAATTAAACATGACAACAGGATTGGTTGGGTGGTTCTGGACCAAATTCGAACGATTGACAAACAGAGACTGATTCGACGACTCGGACGACTTTCAAAACCTGAAGTTAAAGAAGTCAAAGGTGTGATAAAAGAGACATTTGTTGATTAAGAACAAAACTTAACAGCGGCGAGTGAGAATTTTGCGCTGCTGCTGGTTTTAAGGTTCGAGAAGCTAATTAAACATCGCCAAAACTTCGTTTTGACGATTAAATGAATAAATTTGTAAAACAAAGTTTTGGCTAAGTGCTGGTTTTCAGCATATTGCAAGTAAGAAAACTCTCACCAGCCGCAACGTTACCGCATATTACCCTATATGTCTTATCCTGAAATAAGTTGACACTTTTTACAACAAAAAAGGAGTTAACAAATGCAATCAAAAAATCAAAAAGTAGATCCTAAAAGTAAGAATCGTTATAGTTTTGCTTTCAAAAAGGATGTAATAGAAAGTGTCGAAAACGGCAAAATGTCTCAAAATCAAGCTTCTCTTTATTATGATGTAAGTAGAAAGGCCATTAGTGAATGGTTAAAAAAATATGGTACTTTTGACAAAAAGTTAAGAGAAATGGGCGGAAAATCACCAAGGCAGGAAGTTGCAGACATGCGCGCAAAATTGCATAAATCGGAAAGTGAAAATACGGTTTTAAAAGCAGTATTGGGTATGGTTGGAGACGAATTTGGGGACGAAGTATTAAAAAAGTATTTACCCGAATCGCTAACCAAAAAATTGCCAAGAAGCACGAAAAAATAAACATAACTATTTTGTGTAGGCTATTCGGGATAAGTAGGCAGAGCTACTATCAACGTATTAAAAGGCTAATCAAAAATCAAGAAGAACAAAATCGTATATTAACAGAAGTTAAAAAGGTTCGTCAACGTCATAAAAAGATGGGAGGAATAAAGCTGTATGGAAAACTTAAACCAGTTTTAAATGAGAAACTAATTAAGTGCGGCCGTGACAAATTCATGCAAATTTTGCGGGATGAAAATTTACTGGTAAAACACCCGAGAAAATACATAAAAACAACAAATAGTAACCATTCCTTTAACAGATATCCAAATATCATTCACTCCATTGATATTGTGAGGTCGGAACAGGTTTTTGTTAGTGATATTACGTATATAAAGACTAAAAAAGGATTTATGTATTTATACTTGATTACAGATGCTTATTCAAAGCAAATTATGGGATGGGAATTAGCGGATAATTTAAAGGTTCTAAATGCAGTGAAGGCTTTAAAAAAGGCATTGAAAAACAGGAAGTATCCAGGAAGAAAGCTCATTCACCACTCTGATAGAGGATTACAATACTGTCATCCGAGTTATATAGATTTATTACGGAGAAACAAGGTAAAAATAAGTATGACAAACCAGTATGATCCCTATGAAAATGCCGTTGCAGAGCGAGTTAACGGAATATTGAAGATGGAATATGATGTTGGAGGTCAGTTTGTTGGAAAGAAAGATGCTATGCGAGAGATAAAATATGCCATCTGGCTTTACAATACTGATAGGCCTCATTTAAGCTGTCATGGTTTGGTACCAGAGGAAGCTCATAAATTAGAAAATTACAAATTAAAAACATGGTCGAAAAAACTTTCCTCCAAAGGGTACCCTTTGGAGGAAAAAGAGATATCTTTAAATGTAAATTAGTAACCAAAAAAGTGTAAACCTTTTTTAGTAATAAGACAGTACACAACCGTTACTAATTCTAAATATTTTTCAAATTTTCTTTGAATTTGTGTAACGAATTCGTTACATTTGCGTTATGAGAGATATAGACATTACAGAAAATTGTTTGAATTTTGTCGATTCTCAAGGAACGAGGGTTTCGGACAAATTTTTTCAGTTGATTGAAGTTATCGGAGAAGTGAAAATTGTTCACTCAAATTTTATTAAGAAAATCAAAAATTCACGATTCTACGAACTTCGAATAAAAGCAGGAAATGAATATCGGATAATGATTTTTGCGATTGACCATTTAAACTTTTCTGAATGTACTAAAGCTGTTTGCTTGAATGGATTTTTAAAAAAGTCGAACAAGGATTATGTGAAAGGAATCAAGCAAGCAGAGAAAATTTTAGAGGAATATTTAAAAAGTAGTGAATTATGAAGACAATGAAAGCAAAAGACTTGTTGGCAGAACGATACGGACAAAAGGGTTCGAAAAGTAGAGAGAAATTTCGAGACGACGCATATTCCTATTATTTCGGCGAGATTATCAGAAACAGACGGAAAGAATTACACATGAGTCAAGAAAAATTGGCTGAAGCGGTAGGAAAAAAGCGCCCTTATATTTCTCGGATTGAAAATGGTGAAGATGTTCGAATTTCGAACTTATTACTGGTTGCAAATGCTCTAAATTTATCAATTCAATTGCTGCCAAGATAAAGAAAGCACAAAAGCCTAACACCTGCGAGTTAGCAAAAGGCCCTTGTGGCGGCCTTTAGCGTTTAAGAAGTTAAATTTCCACCGCCAAATCTTACGATTTGACGGGTTGTTTTTTAATAAGTAAATCGTAAATTTGGCTCAGTGCAGATTGAAAGGTCTTAATAAGTAAGCCTTTCGCTCACTAGCAGGAGCCGTTGGCAAACATAACAGCGCAATTATTTGCATCAAAAATTGAAATTATTAAAACTAAATTATAATGAACCGATTAAAGCTTATTTATTTTATATTCATATCTACACTTTCTTGTCAATTATTTTCTCAATTAACAACGATACCAGATTCAAATTTTGAACAAGCCTTGATTGAGTTAGGTTTTGATACAGGGTCACCGAATGGAACTGTACCTACTGAAAACATAGAGAATGTAACTCTTCTAGATATAACTGATAAAAATATCTCAGATTTAACTGGTGTTGAGGATTTTACTGCATTAGATCATCTTAAGTGTAGCTATAATCATTTGAACACATTAGATGTATCACAAAATATCAATTTGGTACAGCTTGAGTGTGATCATAATTTTTTATCAATGATTGAATTCGAAAATAATATTAATTTAGTTAACCTTTTTTGTAGCTATAACGAACTTGAAAAATTGGATCTATGCAACAATGTTAATTTAAAAAGGTTGCAGTGCGATTATAATCAGATAGATAGCTTGTATATTTCAAATAGTATTGAACTTTGGCTTTTAAATTGTGCGTATAATAATTTAACAGAACTGGATGTTTCTAATAATGCCCAATTAAAATATTTAGATTTTAGCATAAATGATATTACTGACATTAACCTTTCAGAGAATGGTTTATTATGGTATTTGGATTGTTCAGCTAATAATCTAACAAATATTGATGTGTCAAATAATTTTTCATTAGAAGAATTTAATTGTGCATACAATAATTTATCTAGTTTGGATATATCAAATAACATTGATCTCTGGCACTTGGGTTGTTCTTACAATCAATTATCCTATTTAGATGTTTCACTAAATAGTCAACTTCGGAGTTTAAATTGTAGATTTAATAATTTGCATTGTCTTAATGTAAAAAATGGAAACAACATTAATTTCTGGGGGTATTTAACACCAACGTTTGATGCTAGGAATAATGAAAATTTAGGATGTATAGAAGTTGATGATGCTTTCTGGTCAGGAGCTAATTGGTCGGATTTAGTTGATTCCCAGGCATATTTTAGTATTGACTGCTTTCAAGATTGTACAACAATAAATGGTGATGTTCAGAGATTACCTGAAATATCAGTTTACCCAAATCCGACTGAAAGAAATATTTCAATTGATTTAGGGTTAATGACAATTAAAACAACCGTAATTATTACCAATATTTTTGGTCAAACTATATTAAGGCAAGAAGTTGGACCTACAGAAAGAGTTGACATAGAAATTACTGGTTCGCCAGGTGTATATTTATTATGTATAGAATCTTGTTCAGGACAAAATGAGATTATTAAAATAATTAAAAAATAACGTTTGCCAACATTGGCGTATAAAGCAAAGGCGGATAGTGCGTTTCGTGGGCTAGAGGTTTGGATTTAACCCCGCCAAAACTTCGTTTTGACGGGTAGAGATGTATATTTGTAAAACAAAGTTTTGGCTCCATGAAGTTTGATCGGTTTTTGCAAGTAAGGCCTTCGCTTCATCGCCACAACGTTGTGCTTCATACTGTACGTTAAAGGGACATAGTTTACAAAGTTAAAGGGACATAGTTTACACTTTTTAGGTTGAAATTTGATGTAAAAATCAAATTGCCATGCCTTGGAAAGAATCAACAACTATGGATCAAAAAGTAGAATTTATCTGTGAATGGCGAACTGGAAAATATACCATTACAGAATTATGCAAGAACTTTGGAATATCAAGGCCTACCGCGTATAGAGTGATTGATAGGTTTGAAAAACAAGGTTACGAAG
>PKTE01000204.1 GCA_002869335.1 Salinivirgaceae bacterium
ACGCTGAGAGACATATATGAAATGTCGAATGTTAATGTTGATGAGATCTATGATTATACGCTGGAAAAAGCAGTTGATTTGTGCAACAGTAAAATAGGTTTTCTAGGATTTCTAAATGAAGATGAAACAGTTGTTAAAATTCATGCATGGTCAGATGCCGTAATGAAAGGTTGTGCGGTAAAAGATCAGTACATAAAATTTGACATTGAAACTGCAGGGATTTGGGCAGAAGCTATACGCAATCGAAAACCGATTATTATAAAAGATTTTGAGGCTCCAAATCCCTTAAAGAGAGGTTTGCCAGAAGGACATGTTGGAATTTTAAATTATTTGAGTATCCCGGTATTTGACAAAAATAAGATTGTTGCTATTATTGCGGTGGGCAATAAAGAAGATGACTACAATGATGGAGATATACAAGAACTTAAGCTTCTTATGCAGGGTATGTGGAATTTCGTTAAACGAAGAATGGGTGAACAGGAATTGTTAATTGCCAAGGAAAAAGCCGAAGAGAGCGAATTCAAAATTCGGGGGATGTTCCAGAATACTGATATTGGTTTAGTTTTTTGCGATCCACAAGGGAATATCTTGGAAATAAATGAAGCAATAGCTGAAATTCTCGGTTCTCCATCCATCGAAGCTACTAAACAAATTAACCTTTTACAATTTAAACCATTAATCGATGTAGGCTTTTCAGCAAAGATTCAAGAGTGTATTAATACGAAAGAGATTATTTCCGGTGAAATTCAATATACATCTAAATGGGAAGCAACGGTTTATATGAAATACCAATTAATACCTTTAGTCATAGATGAAAAACTTGTTGGGATTTGGATAAACTTAAACAACCTAACCAATTTATGGAGAAGTAAAGAAGAGCTGAAGAAAGCCAAAGAGAAAACCGAAGAAAGTGAAATAATATATCGAACAATTTATGAAAATGCTCCTGTACTTATTGATGCATTTGATGGAAACGGAAAATGTGTTATGTGGAATAAAGAGTGCGAAAAGACTTTTGGTTGGTCTCAGGAAGAATTGAACTCGGTTGACAATTCACTTAGCTTATTTTATCCCGATAAAGAAGTTCAGAAAAAAGTAATTGAATCGGTTACCTCAACACCAGACAAGAAGTTTGTTGAGTGGCAGCCATATACAAAATATGGCAATCAAATATCAGTGTTGTGGGCAAACTATAAAGTTACGAATGATCTGATAATTAATATTGGCTATGATGTTACACAACAAAAAAGGTATGAACAGGAGTTAGTGAAAAGCAGGACGCAATTAATTGAAGCTCAGGAATTGTCACATGTGGGTGACTGGGATTATAATTTCGAAACTGACACCGTAATTTGGTCGAAAGAGCTGTATAATATTTTTGAACGCTCCTATAATTTGCCAGCACCCCAATATTCTGAACAAGAATCATTTTATACGAAAGAGAGTTTCGAGATACTTGATAAAGCGGTTCAGGAATGTATGAAAAATGGCACTCCTTATGAATTAGACCTGGATATTGTTACTTCAACGGGTTCCATAAAACATATCATATCAAAAGGTAGAATAAAAAAAGACGATAATGGTAAAAAAATAGGATTGTACGGCACAGCACAGGATGTTACAGAACAGAAAAATTTAGAGAGGGAACTTATTGCAGCCAAAGAAAAAGCCGAAGAAAGCCTTAATAAAATCAATGAACAAAATGAAGAAATTCAGCTCAATAACGAAAGGTTGGAAGGGCTGCTGCGTATTTCACAATTTCAAGCAAAAAATTTACAGGGATTTCTTGATTTTGCTTTACAGGAAGCCATTAAGTTTACAAAAAGTAAAATAGGTTACATATACTTTTATAACGAGGATACAAAGCAATTTATCCTAAATACATGGTCAAAAGAGGTGATGAAAGAGTGCGCCGTAATGGATCCTCAAACAATTTATGATCTTGATAGTACGGGTTGTTGGGGTGAAGCTGTGAGACAACGGAAGCCAATTATTATCAATGATTATGAGGTAGAGAAACCAATGAAAAAAGGAACTCCCGAAGGTCATGTAAAGCTCCATAAGTTTTTAACCATACCTTTAATTTTTGATGGTGAAATAGTAGCTGTAGTTGGCGTGGCGAATAAAGAAACAGATTACGACAATGCAGATGTTCGTCAGCTTTCCCTTTTAATGGATAGTGTGTGGAAAATTTCAGAACGAATAACTTTGGTTAAAGACTTGACCGAGGCCAAAGAAAAAGCCGAAAATGCAAACCAACTGAAAACAGAGTTCCTACATAATATGTCTCATGAAGTAAGAACGCCAATGAATGGTATTATTGGTTTTTCGCGGATGTTTGATAAACCGGTTTTATCTGATGAGAAAAGAAAGTTTTATTCAAAAATTGTTCAGAATAGCAGCCAGCAATTGTTACGTATAATAGACGATATTCTGGAGATATCAAATTTAGAAACCAAACAAGAAAAAATATACGAAACAGAGTTTTCACTGAATGACTTGTTGATGGAACTGTTTTCAATTTTCGATTTACAGGCAAAAGAACGGAATTTACCCATTTATATTAAAAAAGCACTTCACGATGGCCAAAGTCATTTGCTTGGCGATAGGTCTAAGCTTAGTAAAATCATAGGAAACCTTATAGAAAATGCCATAAAATATACAAATAAAGGTTTTGTGGAAATGGGTTATTTTATTGAAAAAGAATCACTGAATATTTATGTGAAAGATACAGGTATTGGTATTGCTCCTGAAAACCATGAAATTATTTTTGAGCGGTTTTCACAAGAAAATAAAGAAATTTCAAAAAAACTTGGTGGCTTAGGACTTGGTTTATCTATTTCAAAGGAGAATGCAAAGCTTTTGGGAGGCGATATTACCGTAAAATCAGAAAAGGGAAAAGGATCAACTTTTTACTTAACTATTCCTTTCAAACCTATTCAAAGTAAGAAACAAAATTCTGATCAATCCTCAATAACCGTACAGAATGGAGATTAGCCATTAATTTTGATTGTAGAGGATGAGGAGGTTAACTATCTTTATTTGGAAGCTCTGTTTGAGAATGAAATAGAGGGGAACTATAAATTGCTACATGCAAAGAATGGTAAAGAAGCAGTTGATATATGTCTTGAAAATGATAATATAGATATTGTTTTAATGGATATTAAAATGCCAATCATGAATGGACATGAAGCCACAAAATTAATTAAAGAAAAGTTCCCGGATTTGCCTATTGTAGTACAAACAGCCTATTCAACAGATGAAGATAGACAACTGGCATTTTCTTTCGGTTGTGACGATTTTATTACAAAACCAATTGATGAAGAGAGATTGCGCATTTTGCTTAAAAAATATTTAAAGATTAATTGATTAAAAATTTATTACTTAAACTTTAATCACTTTTCATCTTTATTTTATGGAAATTTAATAGTTAATGCATCTTCATAATAAGAACTATAGTTATTAACCCAAAAGTTATTATTATGAAAAATTTAGCCTTATTAACAATTATGTGTCTTGCCATTGTTGGCGGTTATGTACAAAACAGAATTCACAGTTGGAATACAGATATTATCTCTTCCATAACTGTTGAACTTACCTCACCTAAAGGTGAAAAGACTGTTCATGTCTTTAATGAAAAGAAAGATGTGAATACCCTAATTACATTTTTAAAGGAAGTAGATTTTAGAGAAATAGATGGCAGAACTTTAAAAGTAAAAGAACCTGCCAGCAAAGAATACGCTAAAATTTTGTTTCAGGGGCAAAGAGACCAGATATATCTTTTTCACAAAATAGCTCATATTGGTAAAACAACTTTTGTGATTGACCAAGATGTTTTAAGCGGATTTATGTCGAAAATGAAAGAACTTGAGGAATAATATAACACTTTTAAAGTCTTGGTTTGTTCTGTTTTATGACTTTTCATGCCGAGACTTTTTTGCTGTTAATGCAAAATAATGCCTCATAGATTTAAAAATTTCGTCTTAATTAAGGAAATCAAAAGTTTATATGATGAAAGTAAAGATGCTACTATTTATTCTTGCAATTAGTATTTCAAATATAGCAGTGTGTCAATCTTCAAAGGTTAAATTAACTGAGAAACAGAAAATTGAAGCATTAATAAAATCCGTTGAAGAGTTGGAAAATGCAAAGTTCTATCGAAATGGTTCTTTGTATGATGCAAAAACCGCAGCCAAACACCTGCGTATGAAATTAAATAACGCAGGAAACAGAGTGAAAACAACTATTGATTTTATTGATAAGATAGCTTCAAAGTCTTCAATGTCCGGTAACAGCTATAAAATAGTTTTTGCCGATGGGCATGAAGTAAAAACACGAGATTATTTTTTAAAGAGACTTCGAGAATTAGAGCAGTGATGATGATACTTATTTACTTATAATTTCGTTAACTTTAGTAAACAATATAAAAGATAAAATTATGAATTATCG
Source organism: Salinivirgaceae bacterium (assembly GCA_002869335.1). Lineage (GTDB taxonomy): Bacteria > Bacteroidota > Bacteroidia > Bacteroidales > Salinivirgaceae > Salinivirga. The sequence goes on from PKTE01000204.1 coordinate 4,450, forward strand.
AAGTATCTTATTGCTGGGAATCAGTTTGTTTTTGTTCGGACTTATATCATGTGAGGACGACGATGACGAAAACGAATCGAACATTAGTACCTATAATTCTTCAGAAAGCCACAAAGCAGGTCAGGATTGTATGAATTGTCACACTTCGGGTGGCCCAGGTGAGGGTTGGTTTAGTATAGCCGGTACAGTTTACGATAGCACACTAAATGATGTATATCCAAACGCTACAGTTAAAATATATACTGAGCCCAATGGCGCTGGTACGTTAAAATCCACTGTTGCAGTAGACAGGAATGGCAATTTTTATACCACAGAAAGTATTGATTTTGGCACAGGTATATATGTTCTTGTTGAGGGAGATTTGGAAACAAAATATATGATCACACCAATTACCACGGGTCGGTGCAACAGTTGTCATGGTGTAACTACTAGTAAAATCTGGACGAAATAGCTCTTAAAATTTAATGTAAATAATTCTGTAAAAACACATTTTTATTGATGAAAACAATAAATTTACACCACAGAATTA